>NZ_JBMNDS010000050.1:0-75633 GCF_052543295.1 Streptomyces sp. SAS_270 | reverse complement strand
GGCACACNTGCCGGGGCCGCCTCTCGCGTGTCCGCTGTCCGCGAAGAGCGGCAGCGGCCGCGGAGGGGCAGAATGCGTGAGGTGAACGCCGAAACCCGGAGGGTGACCCAGCGGCCGCGCACCGGCGCGGGCACCCGCACGGGCACGGAGGCCGCCGCCGTGCTGCGACGGCTCGCCGTCCCCGCCGGTGTGCTCGCCGCCGTCGTCGGCTCCTTCGCGTACGTCGGGGCCGTCGACCCCAACCAGCCCGGCCACTACCCCATCTGCCCGCTGCTGCGGTACACGGGCCTGTACTGCCCCGGCTGCGGCGGCCTGCGCAGCGCGCACGCCTTCGTGCACGGCGACTTCACGACGGCGCTCACGGACAACGCGGCCGCCGTTTGCGGGTATCTGCTCTTCGCGGTGGTGTGGTCCGTCTGGGTGGTCCGCTCCGCACGCGGGCGACCGCTGCGGCTCGACCTCGGATCGGTCCACCTCTGGGCGGTCGGCGCGTTGCTGCTGGTCTTCACCGTTGTCCGGAACCTGCCGTTCGGTGGCCGGCTGCATCCTTGATCAAATGACAAATGTCCAGGTAGTGGGACCGGCGTCAACCGGATGTGAGGCCTAGCCCTTCCTCCGGATACCATCGCAGTGACCGTTCAACCGTCCACCGTCAGGAAGGGGGCCGCTCGCGTGAGTGTGCTCGACGAGATCATCGACGGCGTCCGTGCCGACCTCGCGGAACGGCAGGCGCGCGTCAGCCTCGACGAGCTCAAGGAGCGCGCGGCGAAGGCTCCGGCGGCCAAGGACGGCCTCGCCGCCCTGCGCGGTGACAGCGTCAAGGTCATCTGCGAAGTCAAGCGCTCCAGCCCCTCCAAGGGCGCGCTCGCCGCGATCGCCGACCCGGCCGCGCTCGCCGCGGACTACGAAGCGGGCGGCGCGGCCGTCATCTCCGTACTGACCGAGCAGCGGCGCTTCGGCGGCTCGCTGGCCGACCTCGAGGCCGTCCGGGCCCGGGTCGACATCCCGGTCCTGCGCAAGGACTTCATCGTCACGTCCTACCAGCTGTGGGAGGCCCGTGCGTACGGCGCCGACCTCGCGCTGCTGATCGTGGCCGCCCTCGACCAGGCCGCCCTGGAGTCCCTCGTCGAGCGGGCGGTGTCCATCGGACTCACCCCGCTGGTCGAGGTGCACGACGAGGACGAGGTCGAGCGCGCGGTGGACGCGGGCGCCAAGGTCATCGGCATCAACGCGCGCAACCTGAAGGACCTCAAGGTCGACCGCACCACGTTCGAGCGGGTCGCCCCCGAGATCCCGTCCGGCATCGTCAAGATCGCCGAGTCCGGTGTCCGGGGACCGCACGACCTGATCGCGTACGCCAACGCCGGCGCCGACGCGGTCCTGGTGGGCGAGTCCCTCGTCACCGGCCGCGACCCGAGGACCGCGGTCTCCGACCTGGTCGCCGCGGGCGCACACCCCGCGCTGCGGCACGGTCGCGGCTGACGTCCGGCTAGGCTTGGCCCCGATGAAGCCCACGACCACCATGACGCCCACGGACCGGTACGCCCGCCTCGCGCGCGGCTGCCGTCCCCGCGGCTGCCGCGCGCCCGCACGCCGGGTCCACGGCCGCCGCGTGCGGTACGTCATCGGGGACGAGCCGGGCCAGGTGAACGGCATGCGATGGCAGCGCCCCGTGAGGGGCGCGGGGCTCTATTTGATGTGCGGCTACCGCCGCGCGGGCGCGATCAGGCGCGTCCGTCCTTCGGTCGTCTGACGAGCCCCGCCCCCACGGCGATTCGGTTGTCAAAAACAACTCACCGTGAGGTTTCCGCATGCCCAGCGAGTTCTTCATTCCCGACCCCGACGGTCAAATCCCCAGCGCCGAGGGCTACTTCGGCGCGTTCGGCGGCAAGTTCATCCCGGAGGCGCTGGTCGCCGCCGTGGACGAGGTCGCCGTCGAGTACGACAAGGCGAAGCACGACCCCGAGTTCGCCCGTGAGCTGGACGACCTGCTCGTCCACTACACAGGCCGCCCCAGCTCCCTCACCGAGGTCCCGCGGTTCGCCGAACACGCCGGGGGCGCCCGGATGTTCCTCAAGCGCGAGGACCTCAACCACACCGGCTCGCACAAGATCAACAATGTGCTGGGCCAGGCGCTGCTCACCAAGCGGATGGGCAAGACCCGCGTCATCGCGGAGACCGGAGCCGGTCAGCACGGCGTCGCCACCGCCACCGCGTGCGCGCTCTTCGGGCTCGAGTGCACCATCTACATGGGCGAGATCGACACCCAGCGCCAAGCGCTCAACGTGGCCCGGATGCGCATGCTCGGCGCCGAGGTCATCGCCGTGAAGTCCGGCTCCCGCACGCTCAAGGACGCGATCAACGAGGCGTTCCGCGACTGGGTCGCCAACGTCGACCGCACGCACTACCTGTTCGGGACCGTCGCCGGGCCGCATCCCTTCCCGGCCATGGTGCGCGACTTCCACCGGGTGATCGGCGTCGAGGCCCGGCGGCAGATCCTGGAGCGCGCCGGACGGCTCCCCGACGCGGCCGTGGCCTGCGTCGGCGGCGGCTCCAACGCCATCGGCCTCTTCCACGCCTTCATCCCGGACACCGACGTACGCCTCATCGGCTGCGAGCCCGCCGGGCACGGCATCGAGACCGGCGAGCACGCGGCCACGCTGACGGCCGGCGAGCCCGGCATCCTGCACGGCTCGCGGTCCTACGTCCTCCAGGACGAGGAGGGCCAGATCACCGAGCCGTACTCGATCTCGGCCGGTCTGGACTACCCGGGCATCGGCCCCGAGCACTCCTACCTCAAGGACAGCGGCCGCGGCGAGTACCGCGCGGTCACCGACGACGCGGCCATGCAGGCCCTTCGCCTGCTGTCGCGCACCGAGGGCATCATCCCGGCGATCGAGAGCGCGCACGCGCTCGCCGGGGCCCTGGAGGTCGGCAGGGAGCTGGGCAAGGACGGGCTGATCATCGTCAACCTGTCCGGCCGCGGCGACAAGGACATGGACACGGCCGCCCGCTACTTCGGCCTCTACGACACGGACGCCTCCGTGGCCGCGGACGCCGACAGCGACATCGCCGAGATCGAGGGGGACGCCAAGTGAGCGGCAACATCCAGCTGTTGAGCGACACCCTGGCCGGCGCGAAGGCCGAGGGCCGCTCCGCTCTCATCGCCTACCTCCCGGCCGGGTTCCCGACCGTGGACGGCGGCATCGAGGCGATCAAGGCCGTCTTCGACGGCGGCGCGGACGTCGTGGAGGTGGGCCTGCCGCACAGCGACCCCGTCCTCGACGGACCCGTCATCCAGACCGCCGACGACATCGCGCTGCGGGGCGGCGTCAAGATCGCCGACGTCATGCGGACGGTCAAGGAGGCGTACGAGGCGACCGGGAAGCCGGTGCTCGTGATGACGTACTGGAACCCCATCGACCGCTACGGCGTCGAGCGCTTCACCGCCGAGCTGGCCGAGGCGGGCGGCGCGGGCTGCATCCTGCCCGACCTGCCGGTGCAGGAGTCGGCGCTGTGGAGGGAGCACGCCGAGAAGCATGGCCTCGCGACCGTCTTCGTCGTCGCCCCCAGCAGCAAGGACGCCCGGCTCGCCGACATCACCGCGGCGGGCAGCGGCTTCGTGTACGCGGCCTCGCTGATGGGTGTCACGGGCACCCGGGCGTCGGTGGGCGCGCAGGCCCAGGACCTGGTGCGGCGCACCAAGGCAACCACGGACCTGCCGGTCTGCGTCGGCCTCGGCGTCTCCGACGCCGCCCAGGCCGCCGAGGTCGCCGGCTTCGCCGACGGTGTGATCGTCGGCTCCGCCTTCGTGAAGCGGATGCTGGACGCCGCCGACGAGCAGGCGGGCCTGGACGCCGTACGGGAGCTCGCGGGCGACCTGGCGAAGGGTGTGCGCGGCACGGCTTAGCACGCACGGCGTTCGGGCGAGCGTGTGTGCCCATGTGGGCATGTCGTACGAATAGCTCGAACGGGTGGACCTGGGACCGGGGGGGGGCGCTGCGCCTCCCCGGTTCGTTCTGCCGGATGTGAGCGAGAAGAACCGTGAGGGAAAGCGCACCGCCCGCGAGAAGCTGGCGGTCGAGCGAGAGAAGCAGAAGGCCGCGGAGAAGCGCCGCCGTGCCGTGATCGTGGGCGCCTCGGTGGTGTGCGTCCTGGGGCTCGCGGCGGTGGTCGGAGTCCTTGCGGCGAACTCCGGCAAGGACTCCAAGAGCGACTCCGCGGGCCCGGCCGTGGCGCCCTCCGGGGCGACGGGCAAGGACGGCCTCGCGATCCCCGTCGGCAAGGACGCCGCCAAGTCGACGCTCACCGTGTGGGAGGACTTCCGCTGCCCGGCCTGCCTGGACTTCGAGACCAGGTATCGCCCGACGATCCATGAACTGGTCGCCGCGGGACAGCTGAAGGTCGAGTACCACCTGGTCACCCTCATCGACTCGGCCCGGGGCGGCAGTGGCTCGCTGCGCGCCGCCAACGCCGCGGCCTGCGCGCAGGGCGCCGGTAAGTTCACCGCCTACCACGACGTCCTGTACGACAACCAGCCCAACGAGACGCAGGACGACTTCTCCAGCAACAACAAGCTCATCGACCTGTCGGGCAAGGTCGACGGCCTGGACACGCCGGCCTTCCAGAAGTGCGTCAAGAACGGCACGCACGACAGCTGGGTCCAGAAGTCGTACGCCGCCTTCCAGAACAGTGGCTTCACCGGCACCCCGACCGTGCTGCTGGGCAGCAGGAACATCTACGCCGACCAGACGATGACACCGGCGAAGCTGAAGCAGATGGTGGAGGCGGAGAACAAGGGCTGAGCCCCGCACCGGCCCCGGTGCGCCCGGCCGCCTCGCGGGTCGGGGGCGTCGCACGTTATGGACCCGTTGCCGGGCTGCTTGCCGTGGGTGGTGCCCGGCACGGTAGCGTCGACCCTGCCATGGAACTTGCCTACATCCCCAGCCCGTCGCACGGTGTGCTGCATCTCGGCCCCATTCCGCTGCGCGGCTACGCGTTCTGCATCATCATCGGCGTCTTCGTAGCCGTCTGGCTCGGCAACAAGCGCTGGATCGCCCGAGGCGGGCGGCCCGGCACGGTGGCCGACATCGCGGTCTGGGCCGTGCCGTTCGGCCTGGTCGGCGGCCGGCTCTACCACGTGATCACGGACTACGAGCTGTACTTCAGCGAGGGCCGTGACTGGGTCGACGCCTTCAAGATCTGGCAGGGCGGCCTCGGCATCTGGGGCGCGATCGCGCTCGGTGCGGTGGGCGCCTGGATCGGCTGCCGCCGCCGGGGCATTCCGCTGCCGGCCTGGGCCGACGCCCTCGCCCCCGGCATCGTCTTCGCGCAGGCGATCGGCCGCTGGGGCAACTGGTTCAACCAGGAGCTGTACGGCAAGGCCACGGACGTTCCGTGGGCCCTGAAGATCACGTCCTCGACGGACGGCCGCGTCCCGGGCACGTACCACCCGACGTTCCTGTACGAGTCGCTGTGGTGCGTCGGTGTCGGTTTCCTCGTCATCTGGGCCGACCGCCGGTTCAAGCTCGGCCACGGGCGGGCGTTCGCGCTGTACGTCGCCGCGTACTGCGTGGGCCGCGGCTGGATCGAGTACATGCGCGTCGACGACGCCCACCACATCCTGGGCCTGCGTCTCAACGACTGGACCGCGATGGTGGTCTTCGTCCTCGCGGTGGTCTACATGGTGCTGTCGGCGCGGCTGCGGCCGGGGCGCGAGGAGATCGTCGAGCCGGGCGCTGCCGACGAGGGTGAGGCAGCCGGTGAGGCCGACGCCGGTGACACGGCCGCCGACGGTGAGGCCGAAGCCGACGCCAAGACCGATGCCGATGCCGACGCCGACGTCGATCTCGCCAAGAAGGCGGACGCCGAGCCTGCGGAAGCCGCCGAGCCCGCGGAGCCTGCCGAGTCCGCTGAGTCCGGCGAGTCCATGAAGGACGAGGCAGAGTCGGCCAAGAAGAGCTGAGCTTCGCTCGTACGTCGAAGGGGGCGCCGGATCGTGGATCCGGCCCCCCCTTCGTGTGCTGCGCTCAGCCCGAGCGGCGGGCCAGCGCCAGCGTGCGGTGGGCGTCTGCCACGACCGCCGCGTCGATGAACCGGCCGTCGGGCAGGGCCTGGGCGCCCGGGTGGGCCGCGGCGGCCTTCGCGATGGTTTCGGCGGAGGCGATCTCGTCCGGGGTGGGGAGATAGGCCCGCTCGATGACGGGGAGTTGGCGGGGGTGGATGGCGGCCCGGCCGAGGAAGCCCAGGGCGCGGCCGTGGGCGCAGGAGGCGGCGAGGCCGTCGAGGTCGCGGGTGTCGGGGTGGACGGACTGCGCGGGCGGGGCCAGGCCCGCGGCCCGTGCGGCCACGACGACGCGGGCACGGGCCCAGTCCAGGCCGGTGTCGTCGCGTACCCCCAGGTCCGCCCGGAGGTCGGCCTCGCCGAGGGCGATGCCGTGCAGCGCCGGGTGGGCGGAGGCGATGGCGAAGGCCTGCTCCACGCCGAGGGCCGTCTCCACGAGGGCGTACAGGGGAAGCGCGCCACCCCCGGCGGGAGCGGCGCGCTCCGCGACCCGTACGACATCCGAGGGCGAGGTCACCTTCGGCAGCCGCAGCCCTGACAGGCCGGGCAGCGAGGAGAGGGCCCTGAGGTCGTCCTCGGCGGCGGGACTGCCGAGGGCGTTGATCCGCACATGCACCGGGACGGTCGGCGGCTCGGTGAGCAGCTCGGCGGTGGCCGCACGGGCGTACCCCCTGCGTTCGGGGGCGACGGCGTCCTCCAGGTCGACGAGAACGACGTCGGCCCCGGCGACCAGGGCCTTCGCCACGACCTCGGGGCGGTCGCCGGGGACGTACAGCCAGGTGAGGGGGAAGGAGGCGGGGAGCGCGTGCGGGGCGGTCACAGGGCTCCCTCCGTTCTCAGGGTGTTGATCTCGGTGGGGGTCAGGCCCAGTTCGGTGAGGACTGTGGTCGTGTCGGCGCCGTGCGGGCGGCCCGTCCAGCGGATCGCGCCGGGGGTGGCGGAGAGCCGGAAGAGGATGTTCTGCATGCGCAGCGGGCCCAGTTCGGGGTCCTCGACGGTGGTGATGGTGTCCAGGGCGGCGTACTGCGGGTCGGTCATCACATCCCGTACGTCCTGGATCGGGGCCACCGCGGCCTCCGCCTTCTCGAAGGCCTCGACGACCTCCGCGCGGGTACGGGCGGCGATCCACGCCCCGACCGCCTCGTCGAGGACGTCCGCGTGGTGGGCGCGGTCGGCGCCCGTCGCGAACCACGGCTGCTCGATCAGGTCGGGGCGGCCGACCAGCCGCATCACGCGTTCCGCGACCGACTGCGCCGAGGTGGACACGGCGACCCATGAACCGTCCGCCGTGCGGTAGGTGTTGCGGGGCGCGTTGTTCGCGGAGCGGTTGCCGGTGCGGGGCTGGACGTGGCCCAACTGGTCGTACCAGAGCGGCTGCGGGCCGAGGACCGTGAGGATCGGCTCGATGATCGCCATGTCGATCACCTGGCCCTGACCGGTCGTGTCGCGGGCCCGGAGCGCGGCCATCACCGCGTACGCCGTCGCCAGGCCCGCGATCGAGTCGGCGAGCCCGAAGGGCGGCAGGGTCGGCGGCGCGTCCGGTTCGCCGGTGATGGCCGCGAAGCCGCTCATCGCCTCCGCGAGCGTGCCGAAGCCGGGGCGGCGCGCGTACGGGCCGAACTGGCCGAAGCCGGTGACCCGGGCGAGCACCAGCCGGGGGTTCGCGGCCGACAGCTCCTCCCAGCCGAGGTCCCACTTCTCCAGTGTGCCGGGGCGGAAGTTCTCGATGATCACGTCGGCGGTCGCGGCGAGGCGCAGCAGGGTCGCTCGGCCGCCGGGCCGGGACAGGTCGAGCGTGATCGTGCGCTTGTTGCGGCCCAGCAGCTTCCACCAGAGGCCGACGCCGTCCTTGGAAGGGCCGTGTCCCCGGGACGGGTCGGGGCGGCCCGGATGCTCGACCTTGATCACTTCGGCGCCGAAGTCGCCGAGCATGGTGGCGGCGAGCGGTCCGGCGAACAGCGTCGCGAGGTCGAGGACGCGCAGGCCGCTGAGCGGGCCGAACTCCGTGTGCGCGCCCGCGGGTCGGGCCCCTGCCCGGGCGCTCATGAGGTGTGCTGCTGCGGCTGTCGCGTCTGCTGCGACGCCTGCGTGTCGATCTCGGGGCGGTACGGCATCGAGGACGACGCCCCGAGCCGCTGCACCGAGAGGGAGGCCGCCGCCGACGCCCACGCCAGGGCCTCCCCGACCGGCCTGCCTTCCGCGAGTGCCACGGCCAGGGCTCCGACGAAGGTGTCGCCCGCGCCGGTCGAGTCCACGGCGGCCACCCGGGGCGCGGGCACGGCGAACGGCTCGGTGCCCCGGGCCGCGTACAGGCTGCCGGCCGCGCCCAGCGTGATCACCGCCTCCGGCACCAGGTCGAGGAGCGCGGTGGCCGCCTGCTGGGGGTCGGTGACTCCGGTGAGGGTGGCGGCCTCCAGCTCGTTGGCCACCAACAGGTCCGTGACGGCGAGGAGTTCGGCAGGCAGCGGCTGGGCGGGGGAGGGGGTGAGGACGGTGCGTACCCCGTGACGGCGCGCGGCCTCGGCGCCCACCCGAACGCCGGCGAGCGGGATCTCCAGCTGGAGGAGGAGCGCGTCGGCGCCGGCGATGAGACTCTCGTCGCCGGGGGCGAGGTGGTCGACGGTGCCGTTCGCGCCGGGGATGACCACGATCGCGTTGCCGCCCTCGTCGTCCACGACGATGTGCGCGGTGCCGGACGGGCCCTCGATGGTGCGCAGATGGTCGGTGTCCACGCCCGAGTGCTCCAGGGTGGCGCGGAGTTGGCTGCCGAACGCGTCGGCGCCCACCGCGCCGATCATCGAGACGTCGGCGCCCGAACGGGCCGCGGCGATCGCCTGGTTGGCGCCCTTGCCGCCCGGGACCGTACGGAACTCCCGCCCCGTCACCGTCTCTCCGCGCTGCGGGGCCTTGGCGACGTACGCGACAAGGTCCATGTTCGTGCTGCCGAGCACGGCGATCTGGGTCAACGCATCTCCCGGTGGGTGAGGTGGGCGAGGGTGTCGAAGCCCGTGCCGTTGAAGTCGGCGACGGAGGTGGCGAGGCGGTTCTTGAGGGGGGTGGTCCAGCGGTCGGGCAGGGCGGCGGGGTCACCGGCCAGCAGGCCCGCGATGCTTCCCGCCGTCGCGCCGTTGGAGTCGGTGTCCAGGCCTCCGGACACCGCACGGCAGACGGAGCCGGTGAAGTCGCCGTCCGCGTGGGTGAGGGCGGCGGCGATCAGGGCGGTGTTGGGGATGGCGTGGACCCAGTGGTACGCGCGGTGGGTGGCGTGCAGTTCGTCCACCACGGCGTCGAAGTCCTCGTGTCTCAGGGCGACTTGGACGGCATGGCGGACCGCCCGGGCAAGGCGGGAGTCGGGCGGGACGACGGTGAGGCCGGTGCGCAGGCAGTGGTGGACGTCGTGGCGTCCGGTGGCGGCCTCGGCGATGGTGGCCGCCGTGAACATCGCGGCGTAGACGCCGTTGGCGGTGTGGGTGAGGGTGGCGTCGCGGTAGGCCTGCTCGGCGGCGCCGGCCGGGTCGCCGGGGTTCGTCCAGCCGTGCACGTCCGCGCGGATCAGTGCGCCGATCCATTCGCGGAACGGGTTGCGCAGGCGGGCCGTGTGCGGGGGCTCGATGCCGGAGAGGAGGTTGCGGTAGGCGATGCGTTCGGCGGTGAACGTACGGCCCGCGGGGAGTTCGTCCAGCCAGAGGCGGGCCACGTCCGCGGTGGTGAAGTCGCGGCCGTACCGCTGGAGCAACAGGACGTTGAGGAGGGGGTAGTTGAGGTCGTCGTCCTCCGGCATGCCGTCGATGTTCTCGGCGAGGGAGGTGGTCGCGGAGCGGCGGTTCCACGGATAGGCGGTGGTCAGTTCCGGGGGGAGGCCCTTCGCGGTGAACCAGGTGTGCAGGGGCCAGTTGCCGGTGGCGCGGGCGAGTCGGCGGATGCCTTCCAGCGGCAGCTTCTCCACCGGTTTGCCCAGGAGGCACCCTGCTGCTCTGCCCAGCCAGGCTGCTTCCAGGCGGAGGAGGGATGCGTTCGCCGGGAGACGCGCAGGAGCGGCGGGCGGCGCGGGCCAGTTCGGGCAGTGCGCCTTGATCCGGGCGGCGCTCGTCGGCTCCTGATCTGTCAACTTGCCGGGCAGGTCCGCCAGTTCGTCGAGGAGGTCCTCTGCAAGGACCCGGAGGTAGGGAGACGCCGGAGCCGGTGAGGCGCCCGCGGTGAGCGGGGCCTCCGGGCCGCCCGCCGCGCGCCAGCGGGCGGCGATCGCCGACGGCTCGCGGCCGTCCTGTGCCGCCTGGCGGAGTTCATGGCCGAGGAGGTCCTCGGGCTGCACCCAGGTCAGTCGGAGCATCTCGCGCCTCCGAGCTGGGCGAACGCCGACTCGTGGGCGCGGCGGCGGCTCAGGTCGCGGGCGAAGATCTCGGCTGCCACCCGCGTGAGCGTCACCGCCGGGGCGTGCAGATCGAGGCGGCTCGCCTCGCCGACCGTCTTGGCCCAGTCGCGCGGGACCTCCGAACCGAGCGCGCCGGCGAGGGCGCCCGCCATGGTGGCGATGGAGTCGCAGTCGCGGCCGTAGTTGACCGAGCCGAGGACGGCGTGCCGGTAGTCGCCGCCGGAGACCACCAACATGCCCAGCGCGATGGGGAGTTCCTCGATCGACCGGATACGGGAGGGCCGGCGGGCGTCCAGCGAGGGCGTGCGGTAGTCGGGGCCCACCGTGTCGTAGGGAGCCACGGCCTCGCGCAGCGGGCGCAGTGCCGACTCGAAGTCCTTGTAGCGGGCGGCGACTTCGCAGACCGTCTCGATCGCGGCACGTGTGCCGTCCTTCGCGAGGGCCAGGCATGCCGCGACCACCGAGTCGGGGTCCGCGTCCGGCGCGCAGGCAGCCGCCACCCCCGCCGCGAAGACGGCGGCGGCCTCCCTGCCGTACGAGGACTGGTGCGCGCCCGCGACGTCCAGCGCCTCGGCGTACGCGCCCGCCGGGTTCGCCGCGTTGACCAGGCCGACCGGGGCCATGTACATCGCGGCACCGCAGTTGACGATGTTGCCGACCCCTGCCTCCCGGGGGTCCGCGTGGCCGTAGTGGAGGCGCGCCACCAGCCACTTCTCGGCGAGGAAGATCCGCTGGAGGGGGAGCGCCTCGGCCTCCAGTTCGGGGATCCAGCGCGGGGTCGTCATCAGGTCGGGGACGAGGTGCTCGGCGACCGCGTACGCGTCGAGGTGGTCGCGTACGGCGCCGTAGACCCGTACCAGTGCATGGGTCATCAAGGTGTCGTCGGTGACGTGCCCGTCGCCCTTGTGGTACGGGGCGATGGGGCGGGCGGTGCGCCAGGTGTCGCCGTTCCAGGGGCCGACGACGCCGTGCACGCGGCCGCCGTGGCGCTCGACGATCTGCTCGGGGGTGTAGCCCTCGACGGGACCGCCGAGCGCGTCGCCGACGGCGGCTCCGACGAGGGCGTGGTCGATCCGCTCATCAAGGGGTGTTGTGGGCGTCATGTCCCGAATCATCCTCCTGGTGTGCCCCGTTCCTCTGATTCCAGGAGCTCGGCGAGTTCCACCAGGTCGGTGCCCGTCAGGCGGGGCAGGGCGCAGCCCGAGAGGATGCGGCAGGCGTCGCGCCAGGACGCGGGGAGCGCGGCGCCGCCGCCCAGTGCGCCGGTCAGGGCGCCCGCGAGGGCGGGGGCGGAGTCGGCGACGCGGGACAGACAGGCGGCGGCGGGCACCGCCTCGGCGATCCGGCCGCGGGAGGCGAGGGCGAGGGCCAGGGCGACGGGGACGGTCTCGGCGGCGGCGATGCCGTAGCTGTAGACGTGGTCGACGATCTGGTGCTCCAGGAGCGGGACGAGGCCGAAGGCGCTGTCGGCGCCGTGTGCGAGTGCGACCGCGTGCCGGGCGTTGCGGCCGATCTCCGTCGCCTCGGGCAGCTCGGCGAGCGCGGCCGTCACACAGGCGTCGACGTCGGCGCCGGCGAGGGCCTGTGCGAGCGCCGCGGCCATGGCACGGGCGCCGTGCACGCCGTCGCCGTCCTGGGTGTAGCGGGCGTCGAACTCGGCGAGTTCCGCGGCGCGTCGGGGGTCGCCCCGGTGGGCCACGGCGAGCACGCAGGCCCGTACGCAGGCGGCGTCGTCGAAGTAGTGGGGGTTGTCGTGGCCGGTGGCGGGTGGACGCAGCCCGGCGGCGAGGTTGCCGAGTCCGGCCCGTACGGAGATCCGGGCGCGCAGCGGCAGCAGCATCGACTCGGCCTCGGCGGCGCGGTCGGCGGCCGCGGCGACCTCGGCGGCGACGGCGTTCCACGACAGGTCGATGGCCGCCCGCATCCGGCGCTCCCGGCTCAGGTCCTCCAGCGCGCTCCCGTCCGCGGCCCGCAGTACGGCCTCGGCCGCGAACGCCGCCCACTCCGCGTCGTCCGACGGCCCGAGCCGCAGCGGCTCCGGCGGCTGGTTCAGCGCGATGGGCACGGGCAGTGTGGTGGTGGCGTTCTGCTCGGCGAACGTGTCCAGCTCCCGTGTCAGCCGCCGCGTCCACTCGGGCATCCGCGCGGCACGGTGCCTTGCGGCGGGCCACCCGGCGGCGTCGCCCGCGGCGAGGCCGAGCAGGAGGCCCTCGATACGGCGAGGGTGGGGGCGTCGCGTTCCGGCCTCGGCTGCGCCTTCGGCCCGGCTCTTCCCACCCGCACCACCCGTGCGGCTTTCCTCGTCGGGTGCGGGTGGCCCCTGCGGGGCGTCCTCGCCGTCGGCGGCCGCGGGTCCGTTCGGCTTCGCCCTCACCGGTCGCTCGGCGGTAGCCGTCTCGGGTGGCTTCTGCGGGGCCTCCGCCTCCGTGTGCGGCTCCGCCGCCGACGCGGCGCCCTCGCCGGGCTCGTCTGCCACCAGCCCGGGTCTCACGCCTCCACCTCGTCCTCGTCGGAGGCCAGTACGAACGCGTCCGGATCCCGTACGAGCCCGACCCCGGCCCCGTCCCGCACCCCCGTCCCCCATTTCCCGTCCTCGCCCGGAGTCAGCAACTCGGCGATGTCCAGGACGTGGTGGCCCCGCATGGAGGGGAGGCAGCTGCCGCGGGCCGGGCCGATCGCCGCGGCCCAGGCGGCGGGGATCGACGAGGCGCCCTGTGTCGCGCCGGCCAGCGCGCCCGCGACGGCTGCCGTGGTGTCGGCGTCGCGGCCCATGTTGACGGCGGTGAGCACGGATTCCGTGAAGTCGCCGTCGGCGGCGGCGTACGCGCCGAAGGCCAGGGCCACCGCTTCGGGCGCGAGGTCGGTCCAGGGGTAGCCGCCGATGACGACCGCCGAGCGGACCGCGCGTTCGCCGCGGTGGGCCACGGCGACGGCGCGGCGCAGCGAGCGGGCCGTCCAGGAGTCGTCCGGGATGACGGCGAGCGCGGAGGCGACCACCGCGATGGTGGGGGCGCCCGCCATCGCCGCGGCGACGCCCGCCGCGACGGCCTGGCCGCCGTAGATGCCCTCGCCGTCGTGGCTGACGGAGCCGTCGATCGCCACCAGCCGGGCCGCCTCCGCCGGGCGGCCCGCGGCGAAGACCCCGAAGGGGGCCGCGCGCATGGCGAGTCCGTCGCTCCAGGCGTGCCGGTGCTGGGCCGAGATGGGCGCGGCGAGACCCCGGCGGAGGTTCTCCAGCGTGCCCCGCTCGCTGAAGCCCGCCCCGCGGAACGGTCCCTCGTCGCGGTCGGCGATCCACTGGTGCCAGGCCGCCTCCACATGGGCGACCGTGAGCGCCGAGCCGTGCCGGGCCAGCAGGAGCCCGGAGAAGATCGCGTACTCGGTGTCGTCGGTGCCGGCCGGGTTGTCGCTGACGTACCCGGTGATGCGGCCCCAGCGGGTGCGGATCTCGGACGGCTTCATGTTCTCCGCGGGCGCGCCCAGCGCGTCCCCGACGGCGAGGCCGAGCAGCGCCCCGTGCGCGCGTTCGCGGAGTCCGGCGCCGCCGGGCGCCGGGGCCGAGGGAATGCAGGCGATGGAAGCCATACGGTGCCTCTCCTTCTCAGGGCACGGACCCCCTTTGCGGATCTGTGCCACCTGAGTGGTTCGGCAGAGCCTCGCGAGCCCCAGCGTCACCCGGACGACATCTGTGCAGCCATGATCACGAATGAGCGTGGGCGGGTAAAAGTGCAGGTTAGCCCAGCCTTTCCTTGCTGGCGGGAAGGAATTTCCGAACGTACTGTGGGCGTTGTCAAAGAGTAGAACTTGTCCAAACTTAGCTTTGGCTAAGCTTCCTGGGGGGACCTGGCATGGCCATCATCGACACCGAGGCGACGCTGCACGAGGCGCACCGTGACAACCACACCCACCGTGATGTCAACGGTGGCTGGCTGCGCCCCGCGGTCTTCGGTGCGATGGACGGACTCGTCTCCAACCTCGCCCTGATGACCGGTGTCGCGGGTGGCGACGTCTCGCACCGCACCATCGTCATCACCGGCCTGGCGGGGCTCGCCGCCGGTGCCTTCTCGATGGCCGCGGGCGAGTACACCTCGGTGGCCTCGCAGCGCGAACTGGTCGAGGCCGAACTCGACGTGGAGCGCCGGGAGTTGCGCAAGCACCCGATGGACGAGGAGCGCGAGCTCGCCGAGCTCTACGAGGCCCGTGGCGTCGAGCCCGAGCTCGCCCGCGAAGTCGCCAAGCAGCTCTCGCGCGACCCCGAGCAGGCCCTGGAGATCCACGCCCGCGAGGAGCTGGGCATCGACCCCGGCGACCTGCCCTCGCCGGGCGTCGCCGCCGTGTCGAGCTTCGGCTCCTTCGCGCTCGGCGCCCTGCTGCCCGTCCTCCCGTATCTGCTGGGCGCGGCGGCCCTGTGGCCCGCGCTGCTGCTCGCGATGTTCGGGCTCTTCGCCTGTGGTGCCGTCGTGGCCAGGGTGACCGCGCGATCCTGGTGGTACAGCGGGCTGCGGCAGCTCGCTCTGGGTGGCGCCGCGGCGGGTGTGACGTACGCCCTGGGCAGCTTGTTCGGTACGGCCGTAGGATGATGCGGCACGCTACTTATGCGAGGGACCGCATAAATAGTTGTTACCCGGCGGTTTCGATCGTTTGACCAACGGGCATTAGCCGTAAGCGCCGCAGGCAATGACGCCTGCACCGCACCTTCGTGGCGGGCGACGACGCCTGCCACGATTCGGCCCGTCGGGCATCGATCTGTCCGCTTGGGCCCCTTAACTTCCACCGCTGTGCGCGGTACCCCACCGCCACCCTGCGGTGTCCGCATGTTGGAACGGAGTATCCGGTTCCCGAGATCCGCCCCATCATGTAACCTGCACGAAATTTTGTACCAGCAGAGGGCCAACGTCGTCCCTCGGCAGATGTCATATGCCACGACGACGACGGGAGAGCCGATGCGTTCGCCGCGCCAGCCGTCCCAGCACTCCACGAACGGCCAGAACTGGTCCTTCATGGATGCTCGCCCTGCTGCGCAGGGTATGTACGACCCCCGCAACGAGCACGACGCCTGTGGCGTCGGCTTCGTGGCCACCCTCACCGGCGAGGCGAGCCACGCGCTGGTCGAGCAGGCGCTCACGGTTCTGCGCAACCTGGAACACCGCGGTGCCACCGGCTCCGAGCCCGACTCGGGCGACGGCGCGGGCATCCTGTCCCAGGTTCCCGACGCGTTCCTTCGTGAGGTCGCGGGCTTCGAGCTGCCCGAGGCCGGTGCCTACGCCGTCGGTATCGCCTTCCTGCCCGGGGACGGCACCGCCGAGGCCGCCGCCCGGATCGACGCCATCGCCGGCGAGGAGGACCTCACCGTCCTCGGCTGGCGCGAGGTCCCGGTCGCCCCCGAGCTGCTCGGCGCCACCGCCCGCTCGACGATGCCCGCCTTCCGCCAGATCTTCGTGACCGACGGCGCGAGCAAGGGCATCGACCTCGACCGCAAGGCGTTCGTGCTGCGCAAGCGCGCCGAGCGCGAGGCCGGCGTGTACTTCCCGTCGCTCTCCGCCCGCACCATCGTCTACAAGGGCATGCTGACCACCGGCCAGCTGGAGCCCTTCTTCCCGGACCTGTCCGACCGCCGCTTCGCCTCCGCGATCGCGCTCGTGCACTCCCGGTTCTCCACCAACACCTTCCCGAGCTGGCCGCTCGCCCACCCGTACCGCTTCGTCGCGCACAACGGCGAGATCAACACGGTCAAGGGCAACCGCAACTGGATGAAGGCCCGCGAGTCGCAGCTCGTCTCCGACCTCTTCGGCACGGAGAAGCTCGACCGGATCTTCCCCGTCTGCACCCCCGACGCCTCCGACTCCGCGTCCTTCGACGAGGTCCTGGAGCTGCTCCACCTCGGCGGCCGCTCGCTTCCGCACTCCGTGCTGATGATGATCCCGGAGGCGTGGGAGAACCACGACTCCATGGACCCGGCCCGCCGTGCCTTCTACCAGTTCCACTCCACGATGATGGAGCCCTGGGACGGCCCGGCCTGTGTCACCTTCACCGACGGCACCCAGGTCGGCGCGGTCCTCGACCGCAACGGTCTGCGCCCCGGCCGCTACTGGGTGACCGACGAGGGCCTCGTCGTCCTCGGCTCCGAGGTCGGCGTCCTCGACATCGACCCCGCGAAGGTCGTCCGCAAGGGCCGCCTGCAGCCCGGCAAGATGTTCCTCGTCGACACCTCCGAGCACCGCATCATCGAGGACGACGAGATCAAGGCCGCCCTCGCCACGGACATGCCGTACGCGGAGTGGCTGGAGGCCGGCGAGATCGAGCTGTCCGACCTGCCCGAGCGCGAGCACATCGTGCACACCCACGCCTCGGTCACCCGTCGCCAGCAGACCTTCGGCTACACCGAGGAAGAGCTGCGCGTCATCCTCGCGCCGATGGCCAAGGCCGCCGCCGAGCCGATCGGCTCCATGGGCACGGACACGCCGATCGCCGCGCTCTCGCAGCGCCCCCGGCTGCTCTTCGACTACTTCACCCAGCTGTTCGCGCAGGTCACCAATCCGCCGCTGGACGCGATCCGCGAAGAGCTGGTCACCTCCCTGCGCTCGTCGCTGGGCCCGCAGGGCAACCTGCTGGAGCCGACCGCCGCCTCCTGTCGCAGCGTCACCCTGCCTTTCCCGGTGATCGACAACGACGAGCTGGCCAAGCTCATCCACATCAACGCCGACGGCGACATGCCGGGCATGAAGGCCGCGACCCTCTCCGGCCTGTACCGGGTCTCCGGCGGCGGCGACTCCCTCGCCGCGCGCATCGAGGAGATCTGCACCGAGGCCGACGCGGCCATCGAGAACGGCGCCCGCCTGATCGTCCTCTCGGACCGGCACTCCGACGCCGAGCACGCGCCGATCCCGTCGCTGCTGCTCACCGCGGCCGTTCACCACCACCTCATCCGCACCAAGCAGCGCACCCAGGTGGGCCTGCTGGTCGAGGCGGGCGACGTCCGCGAGGTCCACCACGTGGCCCTCCTCATCGGCTTCGGCGCCGCGGCCGTCAACCCGTACCTGGCGATGGAGTCCGTCGAGGACCTCGTCCGCGCGGGCACGTTCCTCACGGGCATCGAGTCCGAGCAGGCCATCCGCAACCTGATCTACGCGCTCGGCAAGGGCGTCCTCAAGGTCATGTCCAAGATGGGCATCTCGACCGTCGCCTCCTACCGCGGTGCCCAGGTCTTCGAGGCCGTCGGCCTGGACCAGGCCTTCGTCGAGAAGTACTTCAACGGCACGGCGACGAAGATCGGCGGCGCCGGTCTCGACGTCATCGCCAAGGAGGTCGCCGCCCGGCACGCCAAGGCGTACCCCGCCTCCGGCATCGCGCCCGCGCACCGCGCCCTCGACATAGGCGGCGAGTACCAGTGGCGCCGCGAGGGCGAGCCGCACCTGTTCGACCCGGAGACGGTCTTCCGCCTCCAGCACTCCACGCGCTCCGGCAGCTACGACATCTTCAAGAAGTACACGGAGCGTGTGAACGAGCAGTCCGAGCGGCTGATGACGCTGCGAGGCCTCTTCGGCTTCACCTCGGACCGCCCCTCGATCTCCCTCGACGAGGTCGAGCCGGTCTCCGAGATCGTCAAGCGCTTCTCCACCGGCGCCATGTCGTACGGCTCCATCTCGAAGGAAGCGCACGAGACGCTCGCCATCGCGATGAACCAGCTGGGCGGCAAGTCCAACACCGGTGAGGGCGGCGAGGACGCGGACCGTCTCTACGACCCCGCGCGCCGCTCCAGCATCAAGCAGGTCGCCTCCGGCCGCTTCGGTGTGACCAGCGAGTACCTCGTCAACGCGGACGACATCCAGATCAAGATGGCGCAGGGCGCCAAGCCCGGCGAGGGCGGCCAGCTGCCCGGCCACAAGGTGTACCCCTGGGTCGCCAAGACCCGGCACAGCACCCCCGGCGTCGGCCTGATCTCCCCGCCGCCGCACCACGACATCTACTCCATCGAGGACCTGGCCCAGCTGATCCACGACCTGAAGAACGCGAACCCGCAGGCGCGGATTCACGTGAAGCTGGTCTCCGAGGTCGGTGTCGGCACGGTCGCCGCGGGTGTCTCCAAGGCGCACGCCGATGTCGTGCTCATCTCCGGCCACGACGGTGGTACGGGCGCCTCGCCGCTCACCTCCCTCAAGCACGCGGGTGGTCCCTGGGAGCTGGGTCTCGCCGAGACCCAGCAGACGCTGCTGCTCAACGGCCTGCGCGACCGCATCGTCGTACAGACCGACGGCCAGCTGAAGACCGGCCGTGACGTCGTCATCGCCGCGCTGCTGGGCGCCGAGGAGTTCGGTTTCGCGACCGCGCCGCTCGTTGTCTCCGGCTGCGTCATGATGCGCGTCTGCCACCTCGACACCTGCCCGGTCGGCATCGCCACGCAGAACCCGGTGCTGCGCGACCGGTTCGCCGGCAAGGCCGAGTACATCGTGAACTTCTTCAAGTTCATCGCCGAAGAGGTCCGCGAGATCCTCGCCGAGCTGGGCTTCCGCACCATCGAGGAGGCCGTCGGCCACGCCGAGTCGCTCGACGTGACCCGTGCCGTCGACCACTGGAAGGCGCAGGGCCTGGACCTCACCCCGCTCTTCTACGTGCCCGAGCTGCCCGAGGGCGCCGCGCTGCACCAGGTCGTCGAGCAGGACCACGGCCTGGAGAAGGCGCTCGACAACGAGCTGATCAGGCTCGCCGCCGACGCCCTGGCCGCGTCCGGTGCGGCCGACGCCCAGCCGGTCCGCGCCCAGGTCGCGATCCGCAACATCAACCGCACGGTCGGCACCATGCTCGGCCACGAGGTGACGAAGAAGTTCGGTGGCGCGGGCCTGCCCGACGACACCATCGACATCACCTTCACGGGTTCCGCGGGCCAGTCCTTCGGCGCCTTCCTGCCGCGCGGTGTCACGCTGCGCCTGGAGGGCGACGCCAACGACTACGTCGGCAAGGGCCTCTCCGGCGGCCGCGTCGTGGTCCGCCCGGACCGGGGCGCCGACCACCTCGCGGAGTTCTCCACCATCGCGGGCAACACCATCGCGTACGGCGCGACGGGCGGCGAACTGTTCCTGCGCGGTCGTACGGGCGAGCGCTTCTGCGTCCGCAACTCCGGCGCGACGGTGGTCTCGGAGGGCGTGGGCGACCACGGCTGCGAGTACATGACCGGCGGTCACGCGGTGGTCCTCGGTGAGACGGGCCGCAACTTCGCGGCCGGTATGTCGGGCGGCATCGCCTACGTCATCGACCTGAACCGCGACAACGTGAACGTCACCAGCGCCGGTGCGGTCGAGGCCCTCGACGACACCGACAAGCAGTGGCTGCACGACGTGGTGCGCCGCCACCAGGAGGAGACCGGCTCGACGGTCGCCGAGAAGCTCCTGGCCGAGTGGGACACAGCGGTGGACCGCTTCAGCAAGATCATCCCCAGCACGTACAAGGCAGTGCTCGCCGCCAAGGACGCCGCCGAGCGAGCCGGTCTCACCGAGACCGAGATCACCGAGAAGATGATGGAGGCGGCGACCAATGGCTGATCCCAAGGGCTTTCTCAACCACGGCCGCGAGGTCGCCAGGACCCGCCCGGTCGAGGAGCGCGTGCGTGACTGGAACGAGGTCTACGTTCCCGGCTCGCTGCTGCCCATCATCCCCACGCAGGCCTCGCGCTGCATGGACTGCGGCATCCCGTTCTGTCACAACGGCTGTCCGCTGGGGAACCTGATCCCCGAGTGGAACGACTACGCGTACCGCGAGGACTGGTCCGCCGCGTCCGAGCGCCTGCACGCGACGAACAACTTCCCGGAGTTCACGGGCCGTCTGTGCCCGGCGCCCTGTGAGTCGGCGTGCGTGCTGGGCATCAACCAGCCCGCCGTGACCATCAAGAACGTCGAGGTGTCGATCATCGACAAGGCGTGGGACTCCGGGGACGTCGCCCCGCAGATCCCCGAGCGCCTGTCGGGCAAGACCGTCGCCGTCATCGGCTCGGGCCCGGCGGGCCTGGCCGCCGCGCAGCAGCTGACGCGGGCCGGTCACACGGTCGCCGTCTACGAGCGCGCGGACCGTATCGGAGGTCTCCTGCGGTACGGCATCCCCGAGTTCAAGATGGAGAAGCGGCACATCAACCGCCGTATCGAGCAGATGCGCGCGGAGGGCACCCGCTTCCGTACCGGTATCGAGATCGGCCGCGACCTCAAGGCGACCGACCTGCGCAAGCGGTACGACGCCGTGGTCATCGCCGCCGGCGCGACGACCGCCCGCGATCTTCCCGTCCCCGGGCGGGAGTTGAAGGGCATCTACCAGGCCATGGAGTACCTGCCGCTGGCCAACAAGGTCCAGGAGGGCGACTTCGTGGCGCCCCCGATCTCGGCCGAGGGCAAGCACGTCGTGGTCATCGGCGGCGGCGACACCGGCGCGGACTGCGTCGGCACCGCCCACCGCCAGGGCGCGGCGTCGGTCACGCAGCTGGAGATCATGCCGCAGCCGGGCGAGGAGCGGAACCCGGGCCAGCCCTGGCCGACGTTCCCGATGCTCTACAAGGTCACCTCCGCGCACGAGGAGGGCGGCGAGCGGGTCTACTCCGTCTCCACCACCCACTTCGAGGGCGACGAGGACGGCAACGTCCAGTGGCTGCACCTCACCGAGGTCGCGTTCGTCGACGGCAAGCTGACCCCGAAGCCGGGCACGGAGCGCACGATCCCCGCCCAGCTGGTGACGCTGGCCATGGGCTTCACCGGCACGGACGTCGAGAACGGCCTGGTCTCCCAGTTCGCCCTGGAACTCGACGCACGCGGCAACATCGCCCGCGACGCCGAGTTCGCGACCAACGTCCCCGGCGTCTATGTCGCCGGCGACGCCGGCCGCGGCCAGTCCCTGATCGTCTGGGCGATCGCGGAGGGCCGTTCGGCCGCGCGTGGTGTCGACCGGTTCCTCGCGGGTGCGAGTGATCTGCCGGCTCCGATCCGTCCGACGGACCGTTCCCTGATGGTCTGACGTTCCGTCCCAACAGACGTCCCGTACAACGGTGTACGGAACTGAACGCGGCGCCTGCCTTGTCCCCGACCGGACTGTGGCGGGCGCCGTGGTGCGTCCGGGGGCGGGACGGGGCGTCAACTCACCTTCAGGTCCTGGAACTTCACGGTGGCGTCCTCCGTGTACGCGCCCACCCGGCCGTGCAGGTAGGGGCGTTCGGTGTCGGTGAAGGTGACCAGGGGGCGGTCGGGCCGGGCGGCGAGGGTGACTTCGAGTGCGGGGCCGTGCTGTTCGACGACGACCTTGTGGTCCTTGCCCACCGGGAACCTCTCCTTCCCGGTGGCCAGGAAGCGCTGGCCGCCGGGATAGTCGGGGTCCCGCTTGCCCAGTTCCCAGCCGTTCGGCTTCAGGGTGATGTAGTAGAAGTGCTCGGGGTCCGTGTACGCCCAGACCAGCCACGGCACTTCCCAGGGGTTGGGGGCGCCCTCGCGCAGCTGCCGTATCGTCCGCATCCGGGCCTCGTAGCGCAGATCGCCGTACGAGGCCGTGCTGACCACCAGTCCGGCATGTGTGGTGCCGGGGTCCTCGGCGACCATGGGCGACAGGGTCAGCGAGTCGTCGTCGCCCCGGTTGGTGCCATGGCCGTTGAACACCGAGAACCAGCGGCCGTGCGTGGAGCCGTCGGCCCACGGTTTGACCGGTGCCGCGGCGTCCTCGCTCCGGCACTGGCCGAGCGTGACCGCGAGTACGGCGATCAGCGCGCCGGCCAGTGCCAGCAGGGTGAGGAGGCGTCCTCTTCGCTCCGGCGGAGTCGCCGGAATCCGCCATGGGGGGTCCGGAGGCGACGAGGTCATGCCGTCGAGTATGGCCTCGGGGAGGCGAGCGTGACCGGTACATCGGCGGCGAAGTCCTCGTCCAGCTGGGCGAGTACACGCTCAGCGGCCTGTCCGTCCCCGAACGGGTTGCCCGCCCGCGCCATGCGCCGGTACGCGGCGGGGTCGTCGAGCAGCGCCGTCGCGGTGCTCACGATGGCGTCCGGATCCGTGCCGATCAGCTGGGCCGCGCCCGCGTCCACCGCCTCCGGGCGCTCGGTGGTCGTCCGCAGCACGAGCGCCGGCTTGCTCAGGCTCGGCGCCTCCTCCTGGATGCCCCCGGAGTCCGTGAGTACGAGGTCGCACTCGGCGAGGGTGGCGGCGAAGTCCACGTAACCGAGCGGCTCGATCAGGGAAATGCCGGTCCTGCCTTCGAGTTCGGGCAGCAGGACGTCCCGTACGGCGGGACTTTTGTGCAGCGGCAGCACGATCTCCACGTCCCCGCGCTCGGCGAGCCGGCACAGCGCCCGGCCCATCCCGCGCATGCGGTCGCCCTGGTTCTCCCGGCGGTGCAGCGTCACCAGGATGCGTTTGGCTCCGGTACGGAAGGCGGAGGTCCCGGAGCCCTCGCCGAGCACCCACAGCAGGTTGTCGATCACCGTGTTGCCGGTGGTGAACACCTGCTCCGGGGGCACGCCCTCGTCCAGCAGGTGCTGGGCCGCGCGCGGCGTGGGCGCGAAGTGCCAGCGGGCGATCCGGCCGATCAGGCTGCGGTTGAGCTCCTCCGGGAAGGGGTTGTCGATGACGCCGGTGCGCAGCCCCGCCTCGACGTGGGCGACCGGGATCTTCTCGTAGAACGCGGCGAGGGCTCCGGCGAGCGCGGTGGTGGTGTCCCCCTGGACCACCACGAGGTCGGGCCGCTGCTGGCGCATGACCTCGCCGAGCTCGCCGACCAGGCGGGCGGTCAGTTCGGACAGCTGCTGGCGGCTGCGCATCACGTCGAGGGCGATGCGGACGTCGACGCAGAGCAGCCCGAGCATCTGGTGCAGCATCTCGCGGTGTTGTCCGGTGGTGACGACGATCGGGTCGAACCGGGTGCCGGTGGACATGGCCCGTGCGACGGGTGCCAGTTTGATCGCCTCCGGCCGGGTGCCGAGCACGAGCATGGCGCGTACGGGCACGGCTGACGTGGGTGTGGACATGGGCCCCCCTAGGGCATACGCGAGCGCAGTCGCGCGAGGGTGATGAGAGAGCAGATGAGATGAGAGATCAGCGATGAGAGAGCCGCGACGAGAGAAGCCGCGACCTCGGAGCAGCGAGGAGCAGCGAGGAGCGACGCACGAGCGGCGTGCGGGCGGCGCTCGTGCCGCATGCGGTGGTGAGGGAGCGGGCGCGCGCGGGGACTCGGCGCGCCCCGGCGGCCCTCAGGTACGGGCGGTCTTCAGCCAGCCCCGCTGGCCGGTCAGGGTCCGCCAGAACCCCCACCAGCCGGCGGCGAACCAGATGTAGCCGTAGAAGACGAAGACATGCGCGAGCAGCACCGAGCGCAGCAGGCCGAGGTCCCGCTCCCGCTTGGCGTACACGAAGCCGTACGCGTACGCGGCCGTGAACGACAGCAGATACGGGCCCAGCAGCCACATGGGCGAGACCAGCGGACGGCCCACGTGGAGCGAGGCCACGACCGTGGCGCCCAGCGCGACGAGGAAGGACAGCGGCAGCAGCGAGGTGAGCAGGATGAGCACCGGGCTGGACAGGTGGTAGAGCAGGTCCAGTGCCGCTCGGGTCGGGACCTCCCGCAGGATGAGCGGGACGAGGTTCGCCGACTGCAAGTGCCCCTGGAACCAGCGGGATCGCTGCCGGATCAGGCGCTTGAGGTCGAGTACGGCCTGCTGGGACACCGAGGCGGTGGTGCAGTGCTGGTTGGTCCAGCCCTTGGCGAGCAGCCGCACCCCGAGGTCGAGGTCCTCGGTGAGGCTGTCGCTCCAGGGACCGTCGCCGTCCAGGGTGTTGAGCGCCGACAGCCGCATGAACTGGCCGTTGCCGCCCATGCCGACGCTGCCGATGAAGCGGCGCGCGCTCTGGAAGACGTCGCCGTAGACCACGAACTCCATGTCCTGCATGCGGGCGAGGAGTCCCTGCCCCCGGTTGTACATGCGCACGCAGATCTGTACGGCGCCCGTCCGCGGATCGTCGAAGCAGGGGTCCACCGACTGCACGACGTGCGGGTCGAGGCGCCCGTCGGCGTCGACCACACAGAGCACGACATCGGCGGGGTCGCGGCCCGCGAGCAGACCGGACGCCCGCAGGTGGCGCACTCCGTCGTTGAGCGCGGCTCCCTTGCCCCGGCGCGCGTTCGGCAGATCGCGCCGCAGCAGCCGGACCCGGTCGGGGTCGGCGGCAAGCGCGATCTCGCCCGTACGGTCGTCCGACGCGTCGTCGATGACCAGGGCCATGAAATTCCCGGCGGGCAGAGCGGTGATCCGCGCCAGGCTTTCGGCAAGCACTTTCTCCTCATTGAGGCAGGCGAGGAGGAATACGTAGAAACGCTCTCTTCGAGGCCCGCGCGCCCGGCGTATTCGACGGCGGGAGAGCGCGAAGAGACTGGTGTTGTAGCAGCCGGCCATCACGATCAGCGTGATGCTGGCCCAGAGCAGCAGTTCATTGATCATGACTGCTCCTGGTACTGGCATTCGCCCGGGCTTCGGGTTCTGTCCTCCTGCGCAGCCTGATCCGCGCCAGGATTATCAGGAATGCCGTCAGGCAATAGAACAGGAATCCGATTCCAGCGGTTTCCTGTAACGCTTTGGCCAAAGGCATGCCGGGTATTGCCTCCGGCGCGGCCATCGCCCCTGCCAGAGGCAGAAGAGCCCCCAGGGCGGGTCGTCCGTACATCGTCCCCCCACTTTTCATCACGCGTCCCCAACGCGTGAAAAGCGAACGTAGCAGACAAGGGTAACGGTCAAGAAGGATGAGTTGAAATTGCCGTCAGAGGTCTCGTCGGTGGGGTCGAATGGCCCTCGAAGAATGCACCGGCCGGCCCATTGACACTCTTCGAGATCGCGCAGAAGAATCTGGGCCTTATTTCTCGGCGAATGGCTTTGCCAATAGTTGGCAAAGTGGGGGGAATGGATCATGAGATCAGTGTGGAAACCGTCAGAAGGGTACCGGGGACTGTCCCGGGTCACCCTCGTTCTGATGCTCGTCGCCGCCCTGCTGGGCGGCTCCTTCATGGCCTCGTCCGCACAGGCGGGCCCCGGCGGCAGGCACCACGGCGAGGGCCGCGGCACCCGGTCCGGAATGAACCGCGTCGACCTCAAGAGCTGGGCCGCGGCCCAGGTCAAGGCCGACAGGGCGCGCCACGCCAAGCACCACAAGACGTCCGCGCGGCTCGGCGCGGCGGTCACGACCCTGGCATCCCCGGCCTCCGCCGGCACGGCGGTAAGGGCCCAGGCCGCGGTGTTCCGACAGGAGGACGTCGCCGCCGCGGCGGACCCGGCGACCCTCGTCCTCTACGACACGGCGGGCCCCTACGGGCAGTTGGGCGAGCTGTACGCGATGGCCGAGGCCAACCTCGCCGGCCACTTCGGCACCGTGACCGCCAAGCCGGTCCAGCAGTACACCGCCGGCATGCTCGACTCGTATGCGGCCGTTGTCTACATCGGCTCCACCTACTACGGCGGTGACATTCCGGACGCGATCCCCGCCGCCTTCTATCAGGACGCGGCCGCCACCACGAAGCCCGTGACCTGGATGGGCGCCAATATCTGGGGCATGGCCAACGCCGTCGGCATCGCCCCCTTCACGCAGAAGTACGGCTGGGACCCCACGAGTTCGTACTACGAGGACGGCGGCAGCGTCGGTACGGTCACGCAGGTGACGTACAGGGGGCAGACGCTCACCCGTAAGATCCCGGCCGGACAGGATGGTGGCGTGCTGCGCCCCAATGTCCTTACGGGGACCGGATATCCCGCGGTCACCCGCCTCGCGGAGGGCCTCGACACCTCCAACGGACACACCTTCGGGTGGGCGGTCCGCTCGTCCAACCTCACCTACATCGGTGAGATCCCCTTCGCCTACGTCTCCGAGAGCGACCGTGTGATCGCCGCCGAGGACCTGCTCTTCGACGCCCTCGCACCGGCCACCGCCGACCGGCACCGTGCCCTCGTGCGCCTGGAGGACATCAGCCCCGACGCCGACCCGGCGGCCCTGAGGTCCATGGCCGACTACCTGTATTCCCAGCGGATTCCGTACGGCATCAACGTGATTCCCGTCTACACGGACCCCAACGGCACCTACAACAACGGCGTGCCGCAGACCGTCACCCTCTCGCAGCGGCCCCAGGTGGTCAGCGCCCTGAAATACATGCTGAATCGGGGCGCGGTCCTCATGGACCACGGATTCACACATCAGTACGGCAATATCGCCAATCCCTACAACGGAGTGACCGGAGACGACTTCGAGTTCTACCGGGCGCACGTGGACGCCTCGAACAACGTCGTCTACGACGGCCCGGTCGCCGAGGACTCCACCGCCTGGGCCCAGGGCCGAGTCACCAGTGCGCTGGCCGAGTTCACCAAAGCGGGACTTCCGAAGCCGACCCTGTGGACCACCCCGCACTACGCGGGATCGGCCGCCGACTACAAGGTCTTCAGCGCCGCCTTCAATGCCCGGCTCGAACGTTCGCTGTATTTCGCCGGAACACTGAGCGGCACCTCGGCGGACCCGAACCGGTTCATCGGACAGTTCTTCCCCTACGTGGTCCGTGACGTCTACGGGACCAAGGTGATTCCGGAGAACATCGGGAATTACGAGCCCACGGCGTTCAACAACCATCCGCCACGGCTGCCCGCCGACCTCATCGCCTCGGCCAAGGCCAATCTCGCGGTGCGGGACGGATTCGCCAGCTTCTTCTACCACCCCTACTACGCGCTCCAGCCGCTGAAGGACACCGTCGCCGGGATCAAGGCCCTCGGCTACACATTCGTCAGCCCGGCCGCCCTGTGAGGGCACACGCCCTGAGGAGGACCGCTGCCACCGTGGCAGCGGTCCTCCTCGCCGTGGGCGGCTGCACCGAGCACCGGACGGCGGTCTCGAAGGACGGGAGGAAGACCTCGGCGGACGAACGGGGCACCGCGGCCGCCCTGCGCGGCATCACCCTGCCCTCCTGGAACCGGACCGACTACGACAGCCCGGCCGCGGCCCGGTATCTGCGCGACATCCGGGCCACCGGCGCCCACTGGGTCACCTTCACCCCGACCTGGTACCAGACCCACCCGGCCGACTCCGCCCTGCACACCACCGAGGAGACCGCGAGCGACGGCAGTCTGACGCGGATCGTCCGCCGCGCCCACCGGGCCGGCCTCAAGGTGATGATCAAACCGCACGTGGACCTGCCCGGCGATGTCGACCGCGCCGAGATCCGCCCCCGCGACCGGGCCGCCTGGTTCGCCGCGTACCGACGGTTCATCACCCACTACGCGGACCTGGCAGCCGACACCGACACCGAACAGCTCGCCGTGGGAACGGAGTTGGCGGGCGTCTCCGCCGACCGGGCCGACTGGGCGAAGGTCATCGCGGCCGTACGGCAGAGGTACGAAGGCCCCCTGACCTACGCCGCCAACTACGACGAGTACCGCAAGGTCCGCTTCTGGAAGGAGCTCGACCTCATCGGGATCGACGCCTACTGGCCGCTGTCCGAGAAACCCACCGACGACCCCGGACGGCTGCGCCGCGCCTGGAAGCCGATCGCCGCGCGCCTTGCCGCCTTCTCCGAGCAGCAGGGCCGCCGGATCCTGTTCACCGAGGCGGGCTACGTCAGCCAGCGGGGCTCCACGACCGCCCCCTACTCCTGGACCGTCAGCGCCCGCACCGGCAACGCCGAACAGGCCGCCGCCTACCGGGCGTTGCTCGACACGTTCGAGGGTCGCCGGTGGTGGGCCGGAGTCTGCTGGTGGATGTGGGACGACTGGCCGGACAGCGGCGAGACCCCGGCGAAGCTCGCCTACAGCCCGCACGGCAAGCCCGCGGAGGAGGTACTGAAGGAGAAGTGGACGCGCTGAGCCGCACTCGGACCCGTCCGGCGTGAGCCGAGGGGCAGGAGCTACGGCACGTGGTACGTCTCGCCGTACACCTTCCAGGTCAGCGGCGGCTTCAGCGCGAGGTTCCCGTCGTGGAGGAACCTCCGCTGGGCCGTGTCGATGCGGGTCGTGTCGCGGTCGGGGTTCTTCGACTTCATCGTCGTACGGCGGATGTCGAGGAAGACGTCCAGGTACGTCTTCTCGTCGCCGCCCGCGGAGGGCGGGTCGGCCTCCCTCGCGGCGCGCTCGCGCAGACCGTGGAAGCTGTCGGCGTTCGTGCCGGGGCCGTGCATCACCATCGCGTCGTAGTAGATGAACTGGCCGAGCGTGCCGAGGCCGTCGAGCTTGGCGAGGCGCACGGCCGGGTCGAAGTAGACGCGGTCGCGTTCGGCGTCCTGGGCCGCGCGGAAGGCCCCGACCCGCGCCTCCTTCTTCCATGCGGCCGGGAAACCTTCCAGGCCGGCGTGCGAGTCCGTGCCGTCCACCTTGCGCAGCGCGGGCAGGTAGCGGGCGAGCCCGTTGCCCGGATGGTCCTCGGTGTAGCCCTCGACCAGGGTGAGCAGGTCGTGGGTGCCCGTGCAGAAGCCGATGACGCCCGCCGTGTAGCCCTGGCCGTCGCCGATGTCCTCCACATAGCCGTACGCGCCGCGCCAGTCCAGCGTGGAGTTCTCGGCGCTCGCCACGATCTGCTGGGCGAGCTCCTTCTCGGCCGGTGCGGCGAGCCCGGGCGGCCGGTCCGCGATCGGCTCGTCGTCGTCGGACCGCCCGGCGCGCTTGCCGTCGTCCTGGCGGGCCTGCTGCCGCGCCGCCGTGGTGCTCCCGTCCCTGCCGTCCGCCGAGTCCGTGTGGAGGTACGGGACGAGGCAGACCGCTGCTGTGACGAGGACGGGGACGGCGGCGAAAAGCAGACAACCGGCTCGTTTCATGGCGCACAGACTACGGCCGGGCGGCGCCCGGCCCGTCCCGTTCGCCCCGGATGCTCCCCGGCGGTCGCGCTGCCGGCGCGGCGCTCAGGCGCCGCTCTTCAGCGCCGCGACCTTCCCCGCCACGAGCACCACCATCAGCACCAGCAGACCGGCGCACACCGCCGCCTGCACCAGGGTGCGGCGGCTGCCGCGGGGCGCGTAGGCGTAGGCGAGGGTGACCAGACCGCCCGCCAGCAGACCGCCGAGGTGGCCCTGCCAGGACGTGACGAACGCGGAGAGGACCAGCCAGAGCAGCAGGCTGCCGATGAAGCGGTTCACGGCGCGCATGTCGGAGCCGAGACGGCGCGCCATCACGTAGTACGCGGCCCCCAGCCCGAAGATCGCACCCGAGGCGCCGACCGTGTGGTCGCCCGGCGCGATCAGCAGGACGAGGACCGAGCCGCCGAGCGCGGAGAGCAGGTACAGGGCGAGATAGCGGACCCGGCCGAGCTGGGTCTCCACGACGCGGCCGATGCTCCACAGGGAGAACATGTTCATCGCGATGTGCGCGATCCCGAACGTCCCCTCGGTGGGCGGCAGATGAAGGAACGCGCCGGTGAGCAGCCGGTACCACTCGCCGTCGACGACACCGCTCGCGTGGAACTCCGGCGAGTACGCGCTCTGCCAGTAGTAGTGACCGCCGTCCGGACCCAGCAGCTCCGCGCCGAGCATCTCGAACCGGTCCACCACCGCGGGGCGCACCAACTCGGCCAGATACGCCAGCACGTTGAGACCGATCAGTACGTACGTCACGACCGGTACCGCCGAGATGCGGCCGCCGAAGACCGTGCGGGCCTGCCGGACCGACCGCGCCCCCTCCCTCACGCACTCCGGGCACTGGTGGCCGACGGACGCCTCGCGCATGCAGGACGGACATATGTGGCGGTCGCACCGGGTGCAGCGCACATGGGACTCCACCTTGGGATGGCGATAACAGGTGGTGACGTCGGACTCGGTGGTCTCGGCGGACTCGGATTCCACGACCGGCTCCTTGAAGCACGTACGAAGGGACTGCGCAGCCACTGCGCAGGGACGATGAGCCGGTGGGGACGGCGGCGAACAAAATAGCGAACCTGGGGGACGGCCGGGAGGACGGGGCACCGGTGACGTAGCCTCGACTCCTCCGTCCTGGACCGAAGGGAGCCCCGCATGGCCGCGATCAGCCTCGCGAAGGTGGAGGAGACCGCACCCGCGCTGGTCAGCCTGTACAAGAGCGCCGGAGTCTCCCTCACCAAACACGGGCTGAGCGACCAGCGGGCCGCCGTCTACCTGGTGGTCGACTACTCGGGCTCGATGAAGCCGTACTACCAGGACGGCAGCGTGCAGGCGCTCGCCGACCGCGTGCTCGGCCTGTCCGCCCATCTCGACGACGACGGGCGGGTCCCGGTCGTCTTCTTCTCCACGGACATCGACGCCGAGACGGACATCGAGCTCGCCGACCACCGGGGCCGGATCGACCGGATCGTGGCCGGGCTCGGCCACATGGGCAAGACCAGCTACCACCTCGCCATGGACGCCGTCATCGACCACTACCTGGACAGCGGCACCAAGGACCCCGCCCTCGTCGTCTTCCAGACCGACGGCGGACCGATCAACAAGCTCGCCGCCGAACGGTACTTGTGCAAGGCGGCGCAGCTCCCGCTGTTCTGGCAGTTCATCGGCTTCGGCGACCCGGGCAGCAGGCAGTTCGAATTCCTGCGCAAGCTCGACGAGTTGGCGGTGCCGCAGAAACGGCCCATCGACAACGCGGGCTTCTTCCACGCCGGTTCGGACCCGCGCAAGGTCTCCGACGACGAGTTGTACGACCGCCTCGTGGGCGAGTTCCCGCACTGGCTGGCGGCCGCCCGGACGCAGGGGATCGTGCGGTGATCAGACTGCTCCCCGCCGCCGGACGCACCGCCGTGGCCTGGAAGAACGGTGGCGGGGTGACCCGCGAGATCGCCGCCTGGCCGCAGGGCGCGGGCATGGACGACTTCGTGTGGCGGGTCAGTCTGGCCGAGGTCGGCGCGGACGGCCCGTTCTCCGCCTTCGCCGAGGTCGACCGCACGCTCACGGTCGTCGAGGGCGCGGGCATGGACCTGACCGTGGACGGCAAGCGGCAGATCCTCGACACCCGCCTCGTACCGCGGGACTTCCCCGGGGATGTCCCCACCGACTGCCGGCTGCTCGACGGGCCGGTCGTGAACTTCAACGTCATGTGGCGCAGAGGCCTGGAGCCGGCCCCCGCCGTCGCCGTGGTGCGCGGCCGGGTGCCCTTCGCCCTCAGGCCGGGCACGGCCATGCTGGTCCTCGCGCTCGACGCGCCCGCGGAGGTGTCGGGGCTGCGCCTGGAGCCGTACGACGCGGCGCTGCTCACGGACGGCGGCACGGTGCTGCACGCGGCGGGGTCGGCGGCGGTCGTCCGGCTGACCACTCCGCCGGCTCCGGACGAGGCGTGAACAGCCTTCGCGGGCAGGGCTGACGTCCCCGTTGGCGTAGCCCGCCCCGCGTGCCACCCTGATGTCGATCCCACGGGGAGGGCGACGTATGGACGGCGCACGATCGGTGAACGGGACGACGGGAAAGGGCAGTTCGCGGGCGCCCGCCGGAGCGAGGCCGGACGTGGCCCGGCCGGCCGGGGGCAGCCCGGCGGCCGCGAGGCCGAACGGCCGGGGCGACGGGCCCGGTTCGGGTGAGCGGCTCGCCGACTGGGCCGACGGGCGGCTAGGGGGTGTTTTGAAAGTCCTGTGCGGTGCCCGCGGTGTTCGGTGCGTGCCCTCGGCGTGCCGGACGAAGGCCCTCGTACTGGACGTACTTGGGGCTTTGGCCGGTGCGGCGAGGGTGCGTGCCGGGCGCCGTGGGTGCTGTGCGGGACTTTCAAAACACCCCCTAGGGTGTGCGTCGCGCCGGTGGCCGCGTTCGTCGTCACCAAGCGGGTCTGTCTCGGGCTGCAGCGCCGGGACCGGGACAAGGTGCTGCACGGCAGGGAGTCGGGCACCATCAAGCGGCTGCCGCACGGCGAGTTCGTGGAGATCCACGAACCCCTCTCGCAGGCACAGCTGTTCACGCTCACCCAGCACGAGCAGAGCCCGCCCTACGAGGTGGGCGCGCTCGTCGACGCGAACGGGGTCCGCCGCCCGGTCAAGCCCTCCCAGCGGCTGCGCGCCCGGCTCGCCCAGGCCATGTTCGGCCCCGGGACACGGCCTGGGGCCATGTTCGGCCCCGGGACACGGATCGCGAAACCGACGGCCGAGGAGTACCAGGAGCTCACGAGCGGCGACCACCACCACTGAGCACATCGGCCCGGCACTGCTGCGGGCTGCCCCAGGCTCCCAGCAGGGCACGGGACTTGGTCAGCCACAGGGACAGGTCGTACTCCGCCGTGTAGCCGATCGCGCCGTGCAGCTGGAGGGCGGTGCGCGCGGTGGCGTACGCGGCCTCGCAGGCCGTGACCTTGGCGGCGGCGACATCGCGCTCCCGCATGGTCAGCGCCGCGCCGAACAGCAGCGGGCGGGCGAACTCCAGGGCGATCCTCGCGTCCGCCAGCCGGTGCTTGACCGCCTGGAACGAGCCGATGGGAACACCGAACTGGGTGCGCTGCCCGACATACGCGACCGTCCTGTCCAGCAGGGCGAACCCGACGCCGAGCGCCTGGGCGGCGGTCGCGAGCCGGGCCAGCAGCAAGGCGCGGGCGAACGGCGGGCGTGGGGCGAGCAGTTCACCCCCTGAGGCGAGGTGAGTGAGACGCCGGGCCGGGTCGAGGGAGGGGCGGACCGGGCCGTGCCCGGGGGCGAGATACAGACCGTCGCCCGTCAGGGACAGCCGGACGTCCGCCGCGTCGCCGTCCAGTGCGTGCGACCCGGAAGGCGCGAGCGTCGCCATCGCCTCACCGGAGGCCAGCCGGGGGAGCAGCCGCTTGGCGGGCCCGGGGTCGGCCGCCTCCGTGAGCAGGGCGGCCGCCGCGACCGTCTCCACCAGCGGGCCGGGTACCGCATGGCGCCCCAACTCCACGAAGGCGACGGCCAGTTCGACGGGCAGGACACCCACCCCCTCGTACGCCTCCGGAATCGCCAGCGCGAAGACGCCCGCCTGCGCTGTGCGGGACCACAGCGCCCGGCCGGACGTGTGGTCGCCGCGGCTCCAGTCCCGTACGACCGAGGGGGTGTCCGCCGACGTCAGCATCGCGTCCAACGAGGCGGCGAACGCCCGCTGTTCGGCGTCCAGGAGGAAACGCATCAGCGGCGGCCCTTCGGCAGGCCGAGCAGGCGCTCGGCGATGATGTCGCGCTGGATCTCGTTGGTGCCCGCGTAGATGGGGCCCGCGAGGGCGAAGACGTACCCCTCGCACCAGTGCGTGTCCGCCAACTCGCCTTCCGCGCCCAGGAGTTCGAGGGCGGTTTCGTGCAGGGCGATGTCGTACTCGGACCAGAAGACCTTGTTCAGGCTCGATTCCGGGCCCAGGGACTCGCCGTCGAGGAAGCGGGAGGCGCCCGCGTAGGCGAACAGCTCGTACGCCCGGGCGCCGATCAGTGCGTCGGCCACCCGGTCCCGCGCCGAGGCGGGGCTCCCCTGCGCCTGCCACAGCCCGAGCAGCCGGTCGGCACCGGCGAGGAAGCGGCCCGGTGAGCGCAGTGTCAGCCCCCGTTCGTTGCCCGCCGTCGACATGGCGACCTGCCAGCCCCGGCCCGGCTCGCCGATCACGTCCTCGTCCGGGACGAACACCTCGTCGAGGAACAGCTCCGCGAAGGCGGGCCTGCCGTCGAGGCGGCCGATGGGACGGACGGTGACCCCGGGGGCGTGCAGGTCGAACATCAGATAGGTGAGCCCCTGGTGGGGCTTCGGCAGGCCCGCCTCGCTGCGGAACAGACCGAAGGCACGGTCGGCGAAGGCGGCACGCGACGACCAGGTCTTCTGCCCGCTCAGCAGCCAGCCCCCGTCCGTGCGCACCGCGCGGGAGGTCAGCGAGGCGAGATCGGAACCGGCCTCCGGCTCGGACCACGCCTGCGCCCAGACGACCTCGCCCCTGGCCATCGGCGGCAGCACCCGCGCGCGCTGCTCCTCGGTGCCGTGGTCGAAGAGCGTGGGGGCGAGCAGGCTGATGCCGTTCTGGCTCACCCGGCCCGGCGCACCCGCCGCCCAGTACTCCTCCTCGAAGAGCAGCCACCGTACGAGGCCCGCGTCCCGCCCGCCGTACGCCCCCGGCCAGGACACCACCGACCAGCGGTCCGCGGCGAGCTCGGCCTCCCAGGCGCGGTGCGCCGCGAACCCCTCCGCGGTCTCCAGGGAGGGCAGCGGCGGCGAGGGGACGTGCGCGGCGAGCCAGTCCCGGGCCTCGGCGCGGAAGGCCTCGTCGGCGGGGGAGTGCGTGAGATCCATCGCGGCGTCCTTCCCCGGGCTCTCGCCCACCTTCCCTAACAAGTGTTTGGTAGGTTAGCGTGGCGCTATGACAGACGTCGAGACTCCGGCCTACGTACCGGGGCACGGCCTGCTGAAGGAGCGCACCGCCGTCGTCACCGCCGCCGCCGGTGCCGGGATCGGCGGGGCCATCGCGCGCCGGTTCCTGGAGGAGGGCGCGCGGGTGCTGATCAGTGACGCCCATGCGCGCCGGCTGGGGGAGCACCAGGCCGCGCTGGCGGATGAGTTCGGGGACGACCGTGTCCGCGCCCTGCCCTGTGACGTCACCGACGAGACACAGGTCCGGGCGCTCTTCGACGAGGCCGTCGGGCTGCACGGCCGCCTCGACGTCGTCGTCAACAACGCGGGCCTCGGCGGCACCGCCGACCTCGTCGACATGAGCGACGAGCAGTGGTCCAGGGTGCTCGACGTGACACTGAACGGCACGTTCCGGTGCACCCGGGCGGCACTGCGGCTGCTCAGGGAACAGGGCGGCGGCGGTGTGATCGTCAACAACGCCTCCGTCGTCGGCTGGCGCGCCCAGGCAGGACAGGCCCACTACGCCGCGGCGAAGGCCGGTGTCATGGCGCTCACCCGCTGCGCGGCCATCGAGGCCGCCGCCTTCGGAGTGCGGGTCAACGCCGTGTCGCCGAGCCTCGCCATGCACCCGCACCTCACGCGGGTGACCTCGCCCGAACTCCTTGAGGAGCTGACCGCCCGCGAGGCCTTCGGCAGGCACGCCGAGCCGTGGGAGGTGGCCAACGTGATCGTTTTCCTGGCCTCCGGCTACTCCTCGTACATGACGGGCGAGGTCGTCTCGGTCAGCAGCCAGCACGCCTAGGACGACAATGACCCCGTGCCTACCAAGAAGAAGCCCCAGGTGACCGCCGCGAGTGGGCGCGCGGCCGCCGCCGCTCCGGCCCGCCGCCGCGAACTCCTCGACACCGCCGCGGAGGTCTTCGCCGAGCAGGGGTACAACGCCACGACCGTCCGCAAGATCGCGGACCACGCCGGGATGCTCGCGGGCAGCCTCTACTACCACTTCGACTCCAAGGAATCGATGCTGGAGGAGATCCTGCGCACCTTCCTGGACGAGCTCTGGGAGGGCTACGACACCGTCCTGGACGCCGAACACGGCCCCCGGGAAACCCTGGAAGCCCTGGTCACCGAGTCCTTCCGGGAGATCGACCGGCACCGCGCCGCCGTCGCGATCTACCAGAAGGAGTCCAAGCAGCTCGCCCCGCAGGAGCGCTTCGCGTTCCTCGCCGAGTCGCAGCGCAGGTTCGAGAAGGCGTGGCTGTCCACGCTGGAGAGAGGCGTCGCCGCCGAGGTCTTCCGGGCCGACCTCGACATCCGGCTCACCTACCGGTTCGTGCGCGACACCGTCTGGGTCGCCGCTTCCTGGTACCGGCCCGGGGGGCAGCACAGCCCGGAGGAGATCGCCCGGCAGTACCTGTCGATGGTCCTCGACGGGATCGCCGTACGTGAATAGCCCTTCTCAATAAGGGAGTTGACATGTCCGAGGCCTACATCGTCGAAGCGGTCCGCACGCCCGTGGGCCGGCGCAAGGGAGGCCTGGCCGCAGTCCATCCGGCCGACCTCGGGGCGCATGTGCTGAAGGCGCTGGTCTCCCGCGCCGGGATCGACCCGGCCGCCGTCGAGGACGTCGTCTTCGGCTGCCTGGATGCGGTGGGGCCGCAGGCCGGGGACATCGCCCGCACCTGCTGGCTGGCGGCCGGACTGCCCGAGGAGGTGCCGGGCGTGACCGTCGACCGACAGTGCGGCTCCTCCCAGCAGGCCGTGCACTTCGCCGCCCAGGGCGTCCTGTCCGGCACCCAGGACCTGGTGGTCGCCGGCGGCGTCCAGAACATGACGCTGATCCCCATCGCCTTCGCCTCCCGCCGGGCCGCCGAACCGCTCGGCCTCACCGAGGGCCCCTTCGCGGGCAGCGAGGGCTGGCGGGCGCGCTACGGCGACCGGCCCGTCAACCAGTTCCACGGCGCCGAACTGATCGCCGGGAAGTGGGGGATCACCCGGCGCGATCAGGAGGAGTTCGCTCTGCGCTCGCACCTGCGGGCGATCCGCGCCATCGACGAGGGCCGCTTCGCGCGCGAGACCGTGGCCTACGGAGAGGTCACGGTCGACGAGGGCCCGCGCCGCGACACCTCACTGGAGAAGATGGCCGCCCTGGCCCCCGTCGTCGAGGGCGGCACGATCACCGCCGCCTGTTCCTCACAGGTCTCCGACGGGGCCGCCGCGATGCTGCTCGCCTCCGAACGGGCGGTCCGGGAACACGGGTTGACGCCCCGCGCCCGCGTCCACCACCTCTCCGTGCGCGGCGAGGACCCCATCCGCATGCTGTCGGCGCCCATCCCCGCCACCGCGCACGCCCTGAAGAAGACCGGCATGACCATCGACGACATCGACCTCGTCGAGATCAACGAAGCCTTCGCCCCCGTCGTCCTCGCCTGGCTCAAGGAGACCGGCGCCGACCCCGACAAGGTCAACGTGAACGGCGGCGCCATCGCCCTCGGCCACCCCCTGGGCGCCACCGGCGTGAAGCTGATGACGACCTTGCTGCACGAACTGGAGCGCACGGGCGGGCGGTTCGGACTCCAGACGATGTGCGAAGGGGGCGGGCAGGCGAACGTCACGATCATCGAGAGGCTGTGAGCCGCGCCAGGTCCCGCACCGTCCTGTCCGCCTCGGAGACGATCCGCTCCACCAGCTCCGCGCACGAGGGCAGGTCGTCGATCACCCCGGCGACCTGACCCGAGGCCATCACCCCGAGATCCGTACGCCCGTCCACCATCGAGGACTTCAGGAGCATCGGGGTGTTCGCGGCGAGCAGGACCTGGCTCCAGGACAGGTCCTTGCCGTGGCGCAGGGCTAGCCCGTCGCGGATCATCCGCGGCCAGGACAGCCCGGAGATCTTCCGGAAGGCCGCCGCTCGCCGAACCGCCTGCAGCAGAGCCCGCGTTCGGCCCGACCTTTCGAGCGCGTCGACGAACTCCGTGCGCAGCATGCGGTGCGGCAGACCGTCCACGGCCGTGGTGACCGTGATGTCCTTGACCGTCGCCGCCAGGTACTTCGCCTTCACCGCGTCGGGGACCGTCGAGTCGGAGGTCAGCAGGAAACGCGTGCCCATGGCGACCCCCGCCGCCCCGAACGCCAGCGCCGCGACCAGCCCGCGCCCGTCGTGGAAGCCGCCGGCCGCGACGACCGGGATGTCCACGGCGTCCACCACCTGCCCCAGCAGCACCGTCGTCGCCACCTCACCGGTGTGCCCGCCGCCCTCGCCGCCCTGCACGATCACCGCGTCCGCACCCCAGGCGGCCACCTTCTCGGCGTGCCGCCGCGCCCCGATGGACGGGATGACGACCACGCCCGCGGCCTTCAGCTCGGCGATCAGCTCGCGCGAGGGGGCGAGCGCGAAGGACGCGACGCGCACGCCCTCGTCGATGATGATCCGCACCCGCTCGCCCGCGTCGCCCGCGTCCGCGCGCAGATTCACGCCGAACGGCGCGTCCGTACGGGACCGGACCTCGCGTACGGCCGCCCGCAGCCCGTCGAGCGTCATCGTCGCGGAGGCCAGGATGCCCAGCGCCCCCGCGTTCGCCGTGGCGGACACCAGCCGGGGGCCCGCCACCCATCCCATGCCGGTCTGCACGATCGGGTGGCGGACACCGACGAGCCGGGTCAGGGCGGTCTCCATCAGCGCCCGGCCGGATCTGCGACCTCGCGGTCACGGGCGCGGGCCGGGTCGATGACCTCGCGGATCAACTCCAGCTCCCGGGAGGTCGGTTCGCGGGTGTACGGCACCTCGTCGGGGACGTGCAGGGCGAAGCCCGTCGCCGCCCGCACCTGCTCGACGGTGACGCCCGGGTGCAGCGAGGCGAGCCGCATCACGTGTCCCGGTGCGGCGAAGTCGAGGACGGCGAGGTCGGTCACCACGCGCGGGATGCGATGGAAGCGGGCCGTGCGCGGGTGCGCGGCCGCGCGGTCGTGGCCCACGCCGCACACCATGTCCACCGACTCGACGAAGACCCGTGGGGAGTGCCTCGCGACCCAGTAACTGGTCGGGTTGTTCAGGGTGTTGACCGGGGCGCCGCGCACACCGAGCAGCTGACGGGTGGGCCGGTCCCAGTCGCCGATGGAGGAGATGTTCTGGTTGCCGTGGCGGTCGAGCTGGCTCGCGCCCATCATCACGTGCCTCCGCCCGCCGGTCACCATCGTCAGATGCTGCCGATAGGGCAACCAGCCCTCCACCGTGCCGTCGAGGCCGACGAGCATCGCCTCGCCGTCGGTCAGCAGCAGATCGGGCGAGAAGGTCCGCTTGGCGAGTCGGGCGCCGAACGACGGGATCAGGCCCATGGGACTGGCGAGCACCTCGCCGTCGTCCCGCCAGGCCTCGGCGCAGGCGATCACGCAGTACTCGGCTCGGGTGACCCCCGTACCGGTCATGGCCGGCGCTCCTTCTCTTCCTGCTGCCACGCCCGCACGGCGTTCTGGTAGGCGTGCTCGTCGCCGTCGAGGAAGCGGTCGGCGAACTCGGCGTAGGGCGTGGTGGCGTACAGCTTCTGAAAGGGCTCGTCGCGTCCGTAGTCAGGGGCGCAGGACGTGAAGTGCGCGCCGTTCGGCGTCTCGACGACGCCCGTCACGCCGGACCGCTTGAGCAGCAGTGTCTGCGGCGCGGCCTCCTTCGTCAGCTCCGCCGTGTCGACGATCCGCTCGCACGAGACGTACGCGGCGTCCGCCGCCTCGCAGAACAGGTCGTCGAAGTACGGGTCGGGGCCCAGGTACTGGCCGTTGCCCAGCCGGTCCGCGCGGTTCATGTGGACCAGAGCGGCGTCCAGCCGCAGGGCGGGCATCGCGACGAACTCCTCCCGCACTCCGGACGACGCGTCCGCGTACGGTGAAGTCACCGTCCGCAGACCGGGGTTGACCCGCATCACGTCCGAGCCGATCCCGGCCCGCACCGGCAGGAACGGCAGCCGGTTCGCGGCGGCGTGCAGCCCCCACATGAACATCGCCTCGTCGACCTCCGTCAGCTCGAAGGCGCTGCGCTCGCGCGCCGCGCGGTAGTGCGGTTCGAGGGGGATCGAGTCGAGGGTCACGAAGGCGGTCACGAGCTTGCGTATCCGTCCGGCCGCGGCGAGCAGCCCGACATCCGGGCCGCCGTACGACACCACGGTGAGATCGGTGATGTCGGACCGGAGCACTGCTCTCACCAGGGCCATCGGTTTGCGGCGCGATCCCCAGCCGCCGATGCCCAGCGTCATGCCGCTCGCCAGCCGGGAGACGACCTCACCGGCGGTCATGGTCTTGTCGGCCACCTACGCATCCTCCTTTCCGAAGGTGTCGGGCTTCGCGAAGGTGTCACGGACCCGGTCGGCGAGCCCGCTGAGGTTCGCCTCGAAGGTGAAGCCCTGCTCGAAGCGGTAGCTGCGGCGTACGTCGACGGGGTCGATGCCGTTGATGGCCGCCTTGGCCAGCCGGAGCAGCTGCCCGTCCTTGGCGGCGATCTCACGCGCCAACTCCAGGGCTGCTGCGGGGAGTTCGTCGCGAGGCACGACCTTCCACACCGAGCCGTGCGCGTGCAGCTCGGCCGCGTTGGCGGTGCGCGAGGTGTAGTACAGGGCGCGCATCAGGTGCTGCGGTACCAGCCGGGCCAGGTGCGTGGCCGCGCCGAGGGCGCCCCGGTCCAGCTCGGGCAGGCCGAACGTGGCGTCCTCGCTCGCCACGATCGCGTCCGCGTTGCCGACCAGGCCGATCCCACCGCCCAGGCAGAAGCCCTGGACCGCCGCCACGACCGGCACCTCGCACTCGTACACCGCCGCGAACGCCTCCGCGCATCCGCGGTTCGCGCCGATCAGCGCGCGCTGTCCACGCGCCTGGATCTCCTTGATGTCCACCCCCGCGTTGAAACCGCGGCCGGTCGCCGCGAGCACCACACAGCGGATCTCCGGGTCGCGGCCCGCGGCGCGCACGGCCTCGGCCAGCTCGAACCAGCCGCGCACCGGCAGCGCGTTCACGGGCGGGAAATCGACCGTGACGACGGCAACTCCCTTGCCGGGGGCCGAGTTTTCCGGTGAGGAGGTGGAGACACCCATGGGCGCATCAGCTACCTTTCCACCTAACGTTTGTTAGGTGGAAAGGTAGCAGCGAATGGAGTGGAACGGGAAGGTCGTGGTCGTCACGGGCGGCACGCGGGGGATCGGTGCGGGGATCGCGCGGGCCTTCGCCAAGGCAGGTGCCCGGGTCGTGGTCTGCGCGCGCCACGCCCCCGAAGCCCCGCTGGACGGCGTCGAGTTCACCCCCGCCGATCTGCGAGATCCGATCGCCGTGCACGACCTCTTCGCCGCACTGCCCCGGCTCGATGTCCTGGTCAACAACGTGGGCGGCACGCCGTACCGGCTCCTCGCGCAGACCGATGCCGAGCGGCACGCGCGCGTGATCGAACTCAACCTCCTCGCACCGCTGACCGCCTCGCTCGCCGCGTACGACCTCCTGCGGCGCGCCAGGGGCTCGATCGTGATGATCGGCAGCGTGAGCGGGACCCGGCCCTCGCCCGGTTCGGCGGCGTACGGGGCGGCGAAGGCGGGCCTGGACAACCTCGCCCGTTCCATGGCCGTCGAGTGGGCCCCGGACGTCCGGGTCAACACACTCGTCGTCGGCATGGTCCGCACCGAGCAGGCACACCTGCACTACGGGGGCGAGGACGCGATCGCCGCCGTCTCGCGCACCGTCCCGCTGGAGCGCCTCGCCGAGCCCTCCGACATCGGCGAGGCCGCCGTCTTCCTCGCCTCGGGCGCCGCCGCGTACATCAGCGGGGCGAGCCTGCTGGTCCACGGAGGCGGCGAGCGACCCGCCTTCCTCGACGCCGCGACCGCCAACAAGGCGAACCACGAAGAGACCGGGGAGAGTTGAGATGGGATCTGCACCGCTGCTGTGCGAGGGGCGGGTCGTGGTCGTCACGGGTGCCGGCCGCGGGCTCGGCCGGGCGCACGCGCTCGCGTACGCCGCCGAGGGCGCGCGTGTCGTCGTCAACGACCTCGGCGTCGGCCTCGACGGCTCGCCGGGCCCGGGCAGCCCCGCCCAGCAGGTCGTGGAGGAGATCCGCGCGGCGGGCGGCGAGGCGGTGGCCCACGGCGGCGACATCGCGACGGCCGAGGGCGCCGCCTCGCTCGTCCGTACCGCCCTGGAGACGTACGGCCGCCTCGACACCCTGGTCAACAACGCGGGCTTCCTGCGCGACCGGATGCTGGTCAACCTCGACGAGGACGACTGGGACGCCGTGATGCGCGTTCACCTGAAGGGGCACTTCCTGCCGCTCAAGCACGCGGCGGCGCACTGGCGGACCGAGGCGAAGGCGGGCCGGACACCGCGGGCCCGCATCGTCAACACCAGTAGCGGAGCAGGGCTGTTGGGCTCGGTCGGACAGGGCAACTACAGCGCCGCCAAGGCCGGGATCATCGGGCTGACCCTGGTCGCCGCGGCCGAGACGGCGCGGTACGGGGTCCAGGTCAACGCGATCGCGCCCGCGGCCCGCACCCGGATGACCGAGGACGCCTTCGCGGCGACCATGGCCGCCCCCGGCTCCCCGAACGCCTTCGACGCGATGGCCCCAGAGAACGTGTCCCCGCTGGTGGTCTGGCTCGGCTCCGACGCCTGCGCCGGTGTCACCGGACGCGTCTTCGAGGCCGAGGGCGGCCGTATCACCGTCATGGAGGGCTGGCGCCCGGGACCGAGCGCCGACAAAGGGGCCCGCTGGACGCCCGCCGAAGCGGGCGACACCGCCGTCAGGCTGCTCGCCGGGGCGGAGGTTCCGGGGGTGGTGTACGGCGCACAGTGAGTCGTGCGATGTGCGTACGGCATACGGGAGTTGTGCGTCGCACTGGACCGCGCACCGCCGCGCTGGGGAGGATGCCCGAAGGGGGCGGCGACACGGGGAGGGGACTCGGGGTGGGCGCAGCGGATCCCTCGGCACGAGCAGGACGAGCAGGACAGGCAGCGGGAGCAAGGGGACCAGCGGGAGCAGCGCGAGCACGTCACGGAGCGCGCGTACAGCCCGTCGACGTTCCGCTGCTCGGCCGCACCGACAGCCTCGCCCTCCTGGACGCCGCCCGCGAACTGGCTCGCGCCGGGCACCCCCGACGCGTCCTCGTCGAAGGCCCCGCGGGCGTCGGCAAGACTGCCCTCGTACGCCACTTCCTGCGCGGCTGCCCCCGCGTCCTGTACGCGGCCGGGGAGGAAGCCGAGTCCCACCTGGCCTTCGGCGTACTCGAACAACTCCTGGGCGCGAGGTCGCGCTGGGCGGACCCGCCGGCGGCGGGCGCGGAGCTGCTGGAGGCGCTGGACGCGGAGCAGGACGCGATCGAGGAGAACGGGGAGGAGAACGGGGAGGGGTCGGTTGCGGGTGCGCCGGTCGCCGTCGTCCTCGACGACGCCCAGTGGGCCGATCACCCCTCGCTCCAGGCGCTGGCCTTCGCCGTACGGCGGTTGCGGGCCGACCGGGTGCTCGTGCTGGCCGTCGTGCGGGATGCCGCCGATCCGGGTCTGCCCGCCGGGACACGACGCCTGTTCACGGCCGATGACGTCGTACGGGTACGGCTCGACGGACTCGACCCGGCTGAACTGAAGCTGCTGAGCGGGGAGTTGGGCGTACCCGGGATGACCTCCCGCGCAGCCGTACGTCTGCACGCGCACACCGGCGGCAACCCCCTGCACGTAAGGGCCCTGCTGGAGCAGGAGGGCTCCGGGCTGCTGGAGGCGCTCGCGGAGCCGGACATCACCCCGCCCGCCCCCAAGTCGTTCACCGCACTCGTACTGACCCGCCTCTCGGCGAGCCGGCCGGCGACCCAGGCCCTGGTCTGCGCCGCGGCGGTACTCGGCGCGCACTGCGCGCCGGCGGACGCGTGGGAGGTCGCGGGGGCGGGCCGGGGCGGTGCGGTGGGATCGCGCCGACCCGGAGGGGCCGTCGATCCCGCTGATCCCGACACCGCCGAAGCCCCCGGAACCGCCGAGACCCCCGGTACCCCCGAGGGCCCCGAACCCCCCGTCACCCCTTATGGCCTCGACGCGCTCGAAGCCCTCGAAGAAGCCGTGCGTGCCGGGCTGTTGGCCGAGGCTCCCGGGGACCCCCTGATCCGCTTTCCGCACCCCCTCGTCCACGCCGCCGTCTACCACCAGCTCGGTCCCTCGCGGCGGGCCGCGTTTCATCTGCGGGCCGCCGCCGTCGCCAGGGACGAGGCGGAGCGGCTGCGGCACCGGGCGCTGGCGGCCAGTGGTCCCGATGCCGGGCTTTCGGCGGAACTCGCCGCCCTGGGAAGGAGGTTCGCCGCAGAGGGCGCCTGGGCCGATGCCGCGGGACAGCTGACGACCGCGGCGCGGCTCTCCGCGGACCCGGGGACGTACGAGCAGTGCACGCTGGAGGCCGTCGAGTGCAGGCTGCTCGCCGGTGACGTACCGGATGTCGGCGAAGTCGCCCGCGAGACAGCACGGTTCGCGCCCGGCGGATGGCGCAGCTATCTGCTCGGACGGCTGAGCCTCTTCGATCTCGGCAGGGCCGAGGCGCTGCTCACCGACGCCTGGCACCGCTGCGACCCGAGGACCGAACCGGTGCTCGCGGCGCGCATCGCGGGCCAGTTCGCCGCGCTGCACGGCAGCATGGCGCACGGCACCGAAATGGCCGAGTGGGCCGAACTGGCGCTGCGGCTCGCGCCGGACGACACCGCCACCGACATGATCCGCTACCTGCGGCTGACCGGCCTCGCGATGAGCGGCCGGGCCGCGACCGCCCTGGGCGCACTCGGCCCGCTGCCCGACCCGGCGGTGGCGACCCCGGCCCAGCTGGAGGAACTGCTCGGCCGCGGCAGCCTGCGCGAGTTCACCGGCGATCTCACGGGCGCCGTAAGGGACTTGACCGGGGTCTTCGGTGCCTGTCACGGACGGGCGGCCTCCTTCCGGGTGGTCACCGCGACCTCGCTCGCCTCCGCCGAGTACCGCGCAGGCCGCTGGGACGACGCCACCGTCCACACCGACCTGGCCCTGTCGCTCGCCGCCGACACCGACCAGCCGCACATCGCCCTGTACTGCAGGATGCTCGCCACGCTGGTGCACGCGGCGCGCGGCGCGTTCGGCAGGGCGCAGGCCCACGCGCGCGTGGCCGGCGACTACGCCCGCGGGGGCCATGTGAACCCCACCCTGTGGGCCGCCCTCGCCGAAGGCCACCTCGCCCGCGCCCAGGGCCGCCCGGCGGACGTCGTCATCGCCCTGGAGCCGCTCCTCGGCCTCGGCCCGCGCGGCGACTTCGAGGAACCCGGGACCGTGCCATGGGCCGACGTGCTCGCCGACGCGTGGTCCGCGCTCGGCGACGAGAAGCGCGCGGCACAGGTCCTCGCCCCGTACGAGGTCCTCGCCGCCCAGCGCGGCCACCACGGAGCGCTGCTCCTGGCCGCCCGCGCCCGCGGCACCCTGGAGGCGGCGCGCGGCGACAGCGCGGCCGCCGAGCGCGCGTTCCGCTCCGCGCTCAAGCACGCCGTCCATGTCGAGGCCCCCTTCGACCGTGCGCTGCTGCACTTCGCCTACGGCGGTTTCCTGCGCCGTACGGGCAAACGCACCCGGGCGGGGGAGGAGCTGCAGCGGGCCCGCGACCTCTTCGTACGGCTGGACGCCCGACCCGATCTGGAGCGCTGCGAACGGGAGTTGGCGGCGTGCGGGGTGCGCCCCGCCGACCGGGAGCCGCGGATGCGCGGCGCCGCGCTGCTCACCCCGCAGGAGCTCGCCGTCGCCCGCCTGGTGGCGTCGGGGCTGACCAACCGGCAGGTGGCGCGCGAACTCGTCATCAGCGTGAAGACCGTCGAGTACCACCTCGGCCGCATCTTCCCCAAGCTCGAAGTCGACTCGCGCACCCGGCTCGCGACCCGGCTGGCCGAGGAGCCCTGACCGCGCAGCCCTGCGCGCGAACCCCGGGATTTCCCCGGGGCGCACCCCAGGGCGCCCGAACGCCTGTGTCCGTACCGTCGGTTGGGCTGCGCGTACGCAATCCGTCGCGGAGCGACTGAAGTCAGGCTGTAGTCAGGCTGTAGTCAACGGGGGACCAACAGCGATGACCGACACCTTCCACCACCTGGTGCCCGCGACCGCGCACGCCCAGGTGCGGGCCGTGGCCGAGCGCGTCGTCCAGGAGCTCGCACTCACCGCGGACAAGGTCGCCGTACATCACGCGGAGCCCGCGCGGTATCCCCTGCCCGCGGACGAGAGCGCCGCGGAGCACCTGATCGCCAGGCGCTTCGAGGGTCTCTCGGAGGAGGAGAAGAGGCGTGCGGCCGCCCGGGCACTGGCCGACCTGGACGGCGGCCCGGGGCGTGCCGCGCGCCTCGGCGAACTGGTCCGCGTCGACCTGCGCTCACCGGCGTCCGTGGACGCGCAGGCGAAGCGGCTGGGCTTCCCGGACCGGCTGAGGTTCCCCGTGGACCACCTGAGGAAGCTGCCGGCTTCTCTCCTCCCCGAGGAGTCGGCGCCCGTCACCGGCGAGGGCGACGGGTGGGTGTACGAACCGCTCCGGCGTTTCCACTGGTTCGGCCTCGACGAGGTCGCCGAGTACCCGAGGACGTACTTCGTCACGCTGGTGCTCGCCGACATCGAGTGGCTCGGCCTCGCCGAGTACGTCCACCAACTCCTGGACCTGGTCAGGAGGAGGGTTCTCGGCGGGCTCTCCGCCGCCGTGGGCGAGCCGGTCGGCACCGCGGGCGGGACCGCGAGTGTCCGCGTCGGCATGGCCGTCGGCGCGGCCGTCGGCTGGGTCCTCGACCGGCTCAAGGGGCTGTACGGCGACGAGGTGTTCCGGCCGGTCACGGTCGGCACCGTGCTCCCGGCGCCGCCCGCTCACCATTGGCCGAACCCGTCGTCGACCAGGGCTGCGGCGGCCACTGTCGGCAGACGTACGACTGGCGCGTGTTCGACCGGGTTCCGGGTCGCGCGCCAGGTCGAGCCCCCGACCGCGTGCCCGGCTGATCGCCCGGCGGTGCGCCCGGCCGGGGCGCGCGGAGCGGGACCGTGGCGGATACGGGGCTGCCACGGCCCCAGGGGGAGCGGGACCGGAGGGTCGCTGCCTGTCTAGCGGGAGAGACGGGCAGCGGCCTTCCGCTGCCGGTCGGCCATGACATCGAGGAAGCGGATCACGGTCTGCAGTTCCTCCGTGCTGAACTCCTCGCAGGCCTCGACCACATCGCGTGCCCAGTCCTCGAAGAGGACGGCCAGTTCGGCGATCTTCCGCTCGTTCAGTTCGACGACCACCCGTCGCTTGTCGGTGGGGTGCTTGACCCTCTCGACGAAGCCCTTGCCCTCCAGCCGGTCGACGAGGCCCGTGACGGAGGCGGGGGCCAGGCCCGTGCGCTCGGCCAGGTCCTTCGCGGTGAGCGGGCCGAACCGCTGGAGCAGGTCGAGGGTCTTGGTCTCGGTGGCGTTCAGGCCCTGCTTCTCGGCGACCGCCGCATGGAACATCACCGTGACGCCGCTGTGCTCGCGGCCCACGGTCATGAGCTGCTCCAGGGTCCTGGCCCGCCGTTCGGCGTCGCTCGGCGCGCCCTTCGTACTCCCCGCGCCCTCGTCGACGTCTTCGTGCTTGTCGCTCGTCCTGCTCGCTCCGCTGCCCATGAGGTCAGGCTAACAAATATTTCGTTCGGTCGAACTAAGTACTTGCGCCCGGAGTGGATCGATGCAAGTCTTTCGTTAGTCCGAACGAAATAAATCCAGGGAGCCCTGATGTCCACGAGCCTCGCCGCGCCCGCCGCCGCCCCGCCGACGGCCGACCCGTACCCCCGCCGCTGGGCCGCGGCCGCCGTGATGATGATCGCGGCGCTGATGGACCTGCTGGACGGCACGATCGTGAACGTCGCCCTCCCGTCCATCGGCCGTGACCTGCACGCCTCGCAGAGCGCCCTGCAGTGGCTGGTCTCCGCGTATCTGCTGGGCTTCGCCGCCGCCCTCATCGTCTCCGGCCACCTCGGGGACCGGCTCGGGCGCAGGAGCCTCTTCCTCGCCGGTACGGCGGGCTTCGGGCTGGCGAGCCTCGGGTGCGGGATCGCCCAGACGCCCGGCCAGCTGATCGCGGCGCGCGCCGCGCAGGGCGTGATGGCCGCGGTCCTGATGCCGCAGGTGCTCGGCTCGTTGCGCACGCTCTTCCACGGCAAGGAACGTGGAGCGGCCTTCGGGATGTACGGCGCGATGGCCGGATTCGCCTCCGCCCTCGGCGTGCTGCTCGGCGGACTGCTCACCGACGCCGACCTGTTCGGCTGGGGCTGGCGTTCGGTGTTCCTGGTGAACGTGCCGGTGGCCGTCGCGACCCTGGTGGCAGGATTCGTCCTCGTTCCCTCGACGCGTGAGCGCTCCGCCGGGCGACCGGACGTACGGGGGAGTCTGGTGCTCGCCGCAGGCCTGGTCGCGATCGTCCTGCCGCTGGTGCAGGGGCGCAGCAACGGCTGGCCGCTGTGGGGCTGGGTCTGCCTCGCCGCCGGGGTGCTCGCGGTCGTCGGACTGGGCGTGGTCGAGGCACGCCGGCGCGGCACGGCGACGGTGCCGCTGCTGCCCGCACGGGCCTTCCGGCTGCCCGCCTTCTCCGTGGGCGTCCTCGTCCAACTCCTCTTCTCCATCGGTATGCAGGGCTTCTTCCTGGTCTTCGCGATCTGGCTGCAGGGCAGCGAGGGCTACACACCGATGCAGGCGGGTGTGGTCGTGGTCGCCTTCTCCGTGGGCGGGTTTTTGACCGCGCCGGTGGCCGACGTGCTGGCCGTGCGGTTCGGGCGCCTGGTGCTCGCGGCGGGCGCGCTGATGATGGCGGGCGGGTTCGGCTGGGTGTGGTCCGCCGTGGCCGACTCCGCCGCCGCGCACACCGGGGCGTGGCCGCTGGTTCCGGGACTGGTCATGGCAGGGGCCGGGCTGGGGTTCCTGGTCGTGCCGCTGGTGAACGTGGTGCTGTCCGCCGTACCCGCGGAACTCGCGGGCGGGGCCTCCGGGATCTTCTCCACCGCGCAGCAGTTCGGTGGGGCGCTGGGGGCCGCGGTGATCGGGACGGTGTTCTTCGGGCACGTGGGGGAGGGGCTGACGGGGGCGGTGACCGCGGCGATGCCGTGGGTGGTGGGCGGGTTCGTGGTCTGCGCGGGGCTGTGCGGGGCGTTGCCTCGGCGGGGGGTTTCGCAGGAGGCGTGACGCGGGGTCCGTACGGGGGTGGGGGCGCGGGGCCTGTCGGGTCCCGCGCCTTCATGCGAGCCGGGGTGGGGGCCGGACGCGCTCGTCCTCGAACGCCGGACGGGCTAAGCCCGCCTCCCGTACCCCCGTACCGCCTCCCCGAACGCCCTGCGCAGTGCATCCCCACTGCCGCACCAGTCCCTCATCGCCCGCAACGTCTCCCGGTCCCGCCGCCTGCCCAGAACCGCCACCGCCTCCTTCCAGTCGTCCTGGTCGGGGTCCGCGCAGCGCAGGGCCCGGGCGGCCAGTTCCTCGGGCGGGGTGGTGATGCCCAGGGAGGTTTCGAGGAGGGTGGCTATGGCCGCGTGGCCGGTCTGCTGGTCGGCGGCGGCGAACGCCTCGGCCCCGACGCGGAGTTCGACCTCGATGGTCACGCCGCCGTCCTCCGCGAAGCGACGGGTCACCGTCTCGTGGCCGGATCCGTGCGCCCGCTCCAGGCCGGCGCGCAGCTCGGCCTCGACATCGAGGGTCAGCCGGCGCTGTGCCTCGGCCAGGGCCTCCGGCCGGCCCTGCGCCCCGTGCTCCAGGAGGGCACGCACACAGCCGGGGGAACCGCGGCGGGCGGCGGCGACCAGCGGAGGTTCGCCCGTCGGACCGGGAAGGTCGGGGTCCGCGCCGGCCGCGAGGAGCTGCGCCACGATCGCGGCCTTGCCCCGCTGGACCGCCCACGTCAGCGCCCGGAACCCGAACGCCTCCTCCCGGTCGGGCCCCGCCCCGGCCGCGAGCAGGGCGCGTACGACGTCGGCGTGACCGCCGCAGGCCGCACCGCACAGGGGCGAGTCGGAGCCCGCGCTGAGCCGGTCGGGATCGGCGCCGGTCGCCAACAGAAGCCGTACGACACCCGGTCGGTCACTCACGGCCGCCAGATACAGGGCGCTCTGGCCGTCCTCGTCGAGCGATTCGGGGCTCGTGCCGGACCGCAGCAGCCGTACGACCGCGTCCTCGTCGCCCTCGTACACGGCGGTGAAGAGGCGGGCCGTGGGCTGTTGCGTGCTCATCCTTCGACCCTCGCTCGCCCGGGCCGCGCGAAGCAAAGTCATTTGGGGTGTTCTGTCTCACTCGTGTGGTGTGACGTCCCACCGGCCGCTCGCCGCTCACCACCGTCCACGCGCCGCCCGCCCACCGCGGTCTACGTGTCGCACTCCAGCACCGTCCGGCACAGCGCGCAGCGCGCCCGGACACGTCCCCGGACCGGCACCCTGATCCGCTGGTGGCAGGTCGGGCAGGGGAAGGAGACGCGCAGCGGGTCGCGGCCGCCCGCGGTGAACGTGTACGGCACCCCGGGCGGCGGGCCCGGCGCGTGATGGTGGTCCTGGGCGTAACGGCGGTCCTTCGCGTAGCGGCGGCGGCCCGCCCAGCCGGCGGCGGTCAGCGGGGGCTGCTGCTCGTCGCGGCGGGCCTGGGCCATCCCTTTCGTGTACGCGGTGTACGCCTGCGGGCTGGTGAACCACACGGAGGGGTCCTCGCCGAAGACCAGCGCGCGCTTGGCGAGGACGTAGCCGAACTCCTCCGGGGTCAGGTAGCCGAGCTTCTGCGAGGACGTCGCGTCCTCGCGGTAGGCGTCCAGGAGCAGCCAGCCCGCACCCAGATACGTCGCCGCGGTGTCCGTGAGGATCTCGTTGTCGCGCGTGCCGGGGAAGGAGAGGTCGAGGCGGTGCAGATAGACGTGCATCACCTCGTGGGCCAGGGCCGCGCCGATGTCCCGGCGGTGGGTGCGGAAACGGTCGTTGAGTTCCACGAAGTACTCGGGGCCCGCGGCGAGTTCGACGTTCGCCGCGTGCTCCATCTCGCGGAAGCCGACGATCAGCCGGGCGTCGGGCAGGTGGTAGTGCCGCACCATCTCGCGGGCCACCCGCTGCGCGCCCAGATGCAGGTCGTCCATGTCGCTGAAGGCCACGTCGGCGGGGACCACGCTGGTGGCGAACGTGTGGACGGTGTCGTACGAGAGCCGTTTGTAGAGCGCGGTGATCGCCGCCCGCACCGTGTCCAGATGCGGGTAGCCGTGCTCGACGGGTCCGCCGTTCGCCACGTCCGCACCCCCTGAAGACGCCAGCCCTGACCTCTGGCCTCCACTGTAGGCGGGGCTCGGCCCGGCGGCGGGGCAGGTGCGGGCGCATGGCGGGGGCGACTGGCCGGAATGCGGTTCTTGCCGGGCCTCCCCGTGCTCCCAATAATGCGCACATGCTTGGCAGGAGCATGCCAGTCACGCTTCCGCCTTGCGTTCAACCCCCCACGGAAGGAAGCACGTTGACACTCTCCAGGAAGTTCAGCGGCGTCAAGAGAGCCCTGGCCGTCGGCGCCGTCACGCTCGCCGCACTCTCGCTCCAGCCCCTCTCCGCGCACGCGGCGCCACAGCCCGTCGTCGGCGGGACCCGGGCCGCACAGGGCGAGTTCCCGTTCATGGTCCGGCTCTCCATGGGCTGCGGCGGCGCCCTCTACACCAAGAGCATCGTCCTGACCGCCGCGCACTGCGTCGACGGCTCCGGGAACAACACCTCCATCACCGCAACCGCCGGCGTCGTCGACCTGCAGAGCAGCAGCGCGATCAAGGTCAAGTCGACGAAGGTGCTCCAGGCGCCCGGCTACAACGGCAAGGGCAAGGACTGGGCGCTGATCAAACTCGCCAGGCCCATCGAGCTGCCCACCCTGAAGATCGCCACGACGACCGCGTACAACAACGGGAACTTCACCGTCGCCGGCTGGGGCGCCACCCGGGAGAACGGCGGCCAGCAGCGCTACCTGCGCAAGGCCACCGTCCCCTTCGTCGACGACGCCACCTGCGGACAGGCGTACGGCAGCGACCTCGTGCCCGGCGACGAGATCTGCGCCGGGTTCGTCGCGCAGGGCGGCGTCGACACCTGTCAGGGCGACTCCGGCGGCCCCATGTTCCGCAAGGACGACACGGGCGCGTACCTCCAGGTCGGAATCGTCAGCTGGGGCCAGGGCTGCGCGGAGCCCGGCTACCCCGGCGTCTACAGCGAGGTGTCCACGTTCGCGACGGACATAGCCCGGGCGGCCTCCGGACTGTAGAGGGCGCGCTACGAGTACGGTGCGGGGCCCCTGCTGCGGGGCCCGCACACTGAGATACTCCGGACCATGACCAAAGATCAACAGCCCGCGATCAAGGCGTCGTTGCGGACAGGCGACAAGGACGAGGCGCTGGAGCAGCGCCTCGACGACGAGCTCACCGCCTTCAACGCCCGGGCGACCGGCGCCGGCACACCCACCCCGCTCTCGGTGCGCGTCACCGACGACGCGGGCGAACTCGTCGGTGGGCTCACCGCCTGGATCTGGGGCAGCTGCTGTGCCGTCGACATGCTGTGGGTGCGGGAGGACCAGCGGCACGCGGGCTGGGGGAGCAGGCTCCTCGTCGCGGCCGAGGAGGAGGCCGCGCGGCGCGGCTGCACCGAAGCGATCGTCTCGTCCTTCACCTTCCAGGCCCCGGACTTCTACCGCGGCCACGGCTACCGCGAGACGGGCCGCACCGAGGGCATCCCGGGCGGCCACCAGGACGTGCACCTCCACAAACTGCTCGCGCCCGCGACCGACTGACCCCGAACTCCCCCAGCAGGCCTACGAGTTCACCGAGGGGATTTCGAGGCGCGGCCCAGCCGTGGAGGCCTCCTGAAGCTCCAGCAGCCACACCTCGTTGGCGCCCTCCCGCAGCACGGGCCCGGGAACGTACAGGCTCGTCTGCGGGCCCGCCGACCAGTAGCGGCCCAGGTTGAAACCGTTGACCCACACGAACCCCCGCGTCCAGCCAGGCAGTTCGAGCAGGGCGTCCCCGGCGCCGCGCACCGTGACGGTGCCGCGGTACAGGCCGCGGGCGCCGTCCCCGGGCAGTGCGCCGAACGGCACCGCCTCGACACCGGAGTCGAACGCGTCCAGGCGAAGCCCCCGCGCACGCACCCCGTGCAGATACTGCCGCTCGTGCAGCACACCCCCCGCGATGCCCTTCGACTCACCGGAACGCGGACCGTAGTTGACCCTCCCCAGCGACTCCACCCACAACTCCACCCGCGCGGGCCCCACGACGGGCTCCTTCAGCTCGGCCGCGTCCTCGCTCAGCACCCCGGCCGCGACCCCGTCGACGTACACCACCGCGAGATCCCGCAGCCCGCGCACCGTCAGCGGATACGGCTGGCGCGGACCGGGAATGTCCACCGTGTAGCGGACCAGGCCCCGGTCCACGTCCAGTTCCTCGAAGGTCGGCGGCACGGGGTGCACGGCGTCAGGCCCGCCGAGCGTGTCCAGTACGGCGTCCAGGGGCGCCCACGCGGTGAGTTCGACCTCGGCGGACGCCTCCAGCGCGGCCGGGGCGGGCGGCACCTCGGGCAGCGGGCCGTCGGCGCACGCGGCGAGGACCTCGCGAAAAAGCCAGAACTTCTCGGTGGGACGCCCGAGTTCGTCGATCGGCGCGTCGTAGTCGTAGGAGGTGACATCCGGCTCCAGCGGACCGTCGTGCAGCGCACCGCCGCCCCGGTTGGCGCCCGCCCAGCCCGCGAAGTTCGTGCCCCCGTGCGCCATGTACAGGTTGACGGACGCCCCGCACTCCAGGATCTCCCGCAGCGCGTCCGCCGCGTCCCGCGCATCCCGTACGACATGACCGCCGCCCCAGTGGTCGAACCAGCCGCACCAGAACTCCATGCACATCAGCGGACCCTCCGGCCGGTGCCGGCGCAGCGTCTCGAAGCCCGCGCGCGCATCGGAGCCGAAGTTCGCGGTCGCGAGCACGTCGGGGATCGAACCGCCGGTGAGCATGTGGTCCTCGGGCCCGTCCGACGTGAACAGCGGCACGCTCACACCTTCGCCGCGCAACAGGTCCGCCAGCCACCCCAGGTACACCTGGTCCGAGCCGTAACTGCCGTACTCGTTCTCGACCTGCACCATGATCACCGGGCCGCCGCGGTCCAGCTGCCGCGGCACGATCTCCTTCAGCAGCCGCCCGAACCAGCGCTCCACATGCGCGAGGTACCGCTCCTCCCGCGTCCGCACCCGGGCACCCGGCTCACCGGTCAGCCAGTGCGGCAGTCCGCCGTTCTCCCACTCGGCGCAGATGTACGGTCCAGGGCGCACGATCGCCCACAACCCCGCCTCCCGTGCCGCGTCCAGGAAGCGGCCCAACTGCTCCACATCCCGGAAGTCGCCCGGACGCGGCTCGTGGAGGTTCCACGGAACGTATGTCTCCACACAGGTGAGACCCATCGCCCGCAGCATCCCGAGCCGGTGCCCCCACTGCTCCTCGTGCACCCGGAAGTAGTGCAGCGCGCCGGACAGCAGCCGCACCGGCCGCCCGTCCAGCAGAAAATCCTTGTCCCCCACAGTGAACTCGCTCATCCATCCAGCCTCATGCCTGGCGGCGACCGCGTCCATGGACAAAGATCATGGCTGCTTGGACGCAGCGAGGACGAAAGAAGGCGGGAGGAAAGCGGATGTACCACACCTGGATGCGCTATTTCACGCCCGCCCCCGTCCACCACCGGCTCGGCCTCGTCTGCCTCGGCGTCGGCCTGCAGTACGGCGAACTCCCCGTCGTCGGACCACGCACCCTCGACCACCACGTCGCCGTCGTCATCAGCGCCGGCAGCGGCTGGTACGAGAAAGCGGACGGCCACCGCCTCACCGTCACCGCACCGGCCCTGATCTGGCTCGTCCCGGGCATCCCGCACCACTACGGCCCCGACTCCGGCTGGGACGAGTGCTTCGTCGCCTTCACCGGGGCAGCCGCAGCGACGTACACCGAACTCGGCTGCATCGAACCCGACCGCCCCGTCGTCCCCCTCGCCGACGCCGAGGGAGCCCGCGCCACCGTCGCCCGCATCGCCCGCGCCGCCCGCCGCGGCAACCCCCTGCTCGAAGTGGAAACCGCGGCCGCCGTCCACGAACTGCTCGTCGTGCTGCGCCGCGCCCGCGCCGACACGACCCCCGACGGTCACCAAGTACTCCAGGCTCTCGCCCGCGACGCCTTCAAACCGCTGTCCGTCGCCGAACACGCGGCCCGGCACGGCATGACCCCCGCCGAACTGCGCACCGCCGTCCGCCGCGGCGCCGGATGCAGCCCCAAGGACTACCTCCTCGGCATCCGCCTCGGCCGCGCCAAGGAACTCCTCGCCGCCACCGAACTCCCCGTCGCCGCGGTGGCCCGCCGCGTCGGCTACGACGATCCCGCCTACTTCTCCCGCCTGTTCACCCGCCGCGTCGGCATGGCACCGGTCCGCTTCCGCGCCCAGCAGGCCCGCACGGTCCCCGGCGGCCGCAGCGACCGCATCCCCGATCCGGACGATCCTCCGATGATCGAACGGCCACCCGCCCCCGGCCGTCCTGCGGTCTAGGGGGTGCCCTGCCGCCACATTCCCGTCTGCCCCGCGACGCCATGCATGCACCTGACGCCGCAGGGCCCGCCCGCCCTCCGGGCGGACGACGGGCATATGACGGCAGGGCCTAGGGTTGACGCCCATGACCACCAGCAACAACCACGCCGTCGACCCCGCCGTCCGCGCCGAACTCGCCCGGCTGCGCGACAGCATCGACAACATCGACGCCGCCGTCGTCCACATGCTCGCCGAACGCTTCAAGTGCACCCAGCAGGTCGGCCACCTCAAGGCCAACCACGCACTGCCGCCCGCCGACCCGGACCGCGAGGCCCAGCAGATCACCCGGCTGCGCCACCTCGCCGAGAACGCCAAACTCGACCCGGCCTTCGCGGAGAAACTCCTCAACTTCATCATCGCCGAGGTCATCCGCCACCACGAACGCATCGCCGACGACACGGGCAACGGCAGCACGCACCCCGGTGAGTGACAACGTCGGTACGGGGGAGTGACAGGGGGCCCGACGGAGTGCATCCTTCGCTGAGCACTCCTGCACTCCTTGTCAGGCCGTGAGCACACGCCGTGAGGCCGCCCGGGCCTAAGCTGGTTTGTCCAAGTGAGGGGACGTCGGGCAATGCCGTCGGATGCCAAGATCCTCATCGTCGACGACCATGAGGACACGCTGTACGCGCTGGAGAGCGCCCTGACCCCGCTCGGCTACCTCGTGGCCCGGGCGACCAACGGCGACGACGCGCTCAAGGAAGTCCTGCGCGGCCACGTGGGGCTGCTCCTGCTCGACGTGCGCATGCCCGGCGTCAGCGGCCTGGAGGTCGTCCGCTACATGCGGCGCCTGGAGCAGACCCAGCACATACCCGTCCTCCTCCTCACCGGCTTCGGCCCCGACGCCGAACTCACCGCCACCGCCTTCCACCTCGGCGTCGCCGACCTGATCATGAAACCCATCGACCCATGGGCCCTGCGCACCAAGGTCCGCTACCTCTACGACGCCCATCAGCGCCACCAGGCCCTGGAACGCGAACTGCGCGAACTGCGCACCCTGATCAGGGACCACCTCCCGCACCCCGTCCTGGACCACCCCGACGCCCGCGTCCCCCTCCAGCGCGAACCCCGCAACGGAACACTGGAGCAGGACCGGACCTGAACAGGACGTAGCCCAGCGGCAGAGCCGGAGCTGACATAACGGGGCATACGGGTCGACCGCTGTGTCCCGCCGAAGCCATCGGGCAGCATGTCCCCATGTCCGTACTGACGCGCGACGAAGCGCAGACCCGTGCCAAGCTCCTCGATGTCCACCACTACGACATCGAACTCGACCTCACCGTCGGGGACGACACCTTCGACTCGCGCACCGTCATCCGGTTCACCGCCGGAGCCGACGCGGACACCTTCGTCGAGCTGAAGCCCGCCGAACTGCGCTCCGTCACCCTCGACGGAAACCCCCTCGACCCCGAGACCCTCGCCGAGAACCGGCTGCCGCTCACCCACCTCACCGCAGGCGAGCACGAACTGCGCATCGACGCCGCCATGCGCTACTCGCGCACCGGCGAGGGCATGCACCGCTTCACCGACCCCACCGACCAGGAGACCTACCTCTACACCCAGCTGTTCATGGAAGACGTCCAGCGCGTCTTCGCCGCCTTCGACCAGCCCGACCTCAAGGCCGTCTTCGAACTCACCGTCAAGGCCCCCGAAGGCTGGACCGTCCTCGCCAACAGCCTCACCGAACATCTCGGCGACGGCCGTTGGAAAGCCGCCCCCACCCCCCTCATCTCCACCTACCTGGTGTGCGTCGCCGCCGGCCCCTGGCACTCCGTACGCACCGAACACCGCGGCCTGCCCTTCGGCATCCACTGCCGCCGCTCACTCGCGCCCTACCTCGACGCCGACGCCGACGAGATCCTCGACATCACCAAGCAGTGCTACGACCGCTACCACGAGAAGTTCGAGGAGCCCTACCCCTTCGACTCCTACGACCAGGCGTTCGTCCCCGAGTTCAACGCCGGCGCCATGGAGAACCCCGGCCTCGTCACCTTCCGCGACGAGTTCGTCTACCGCTCCGCCGTCACCGACACCGAACGCCAGACCCGCGCCATGGTCATCGCCCACGAAATGGCCCACATGTGGTTCGGCGACCTCGTCACCCTGCGCTGGTGGGACGACATCTGGCTCAACGAGTCCTTCGCCGAGTACATGGGCTACCAGACCCTCGTCGAAGCCACCCGCTTCACCGACACCTGGGTCGACTTCGGCGTCGCCCGCAAGTCCTGGGGCTACGACGCCGACCAGCGCCCCTCCACCCACCCCGTCGCCCCCGACCCCGACGCCGTCCCCGACACCGCCTCCGCGATGCTCAACTTCGACGGCATCTCCTACGCCAAGGGCGCCTCCGCACTGCGCCAACTCGTCACCTGGCTCGGCGAAAAGGACTTCCTCGCCGGTATCAACACCCACTTCGCCCGCCACAAGTTCGCCAACGCCACCCTCGCCGACTTCATCGACTCCCTCGCCTCGGGAACCGAACGCGACGTCCACGCCTGGGCCGACGCCTGGCTGCGCACCACCGGAGTCGACACCCTCACCCCGCGCCTCGACCGCGCCGACGACGGCACCCGCACCCTCACCGTCGACCACCAGGGCAGCCGCCCCCACCGCATCTCCGTCGGCCTCTACGACCAGGACCTCACCGACGAAGGCCGCCTCACCCTGCGCACCCGCCTCGAACTCGACGTCCCCCAGACCGAATCCTCCCTGCCCATCGGCAAACGCCCCGCCCTGCTCCTCCTCAACGACCAGGACCTCACCTACGCGAAGGTCCGCTTCGACCCCGACTCCTTCGAAACCCTCACCACCACCCTCTCCGGCCTGCCCGAACCACTGACCCGCGCCGTCGTCTGGAACGCCCTGCGCGACGCCGTACGCGACGGCGAACTCCCCGCCCTCGCCTACGTGGAGGCCGCCCGCACCCACCTCCCGCGCGAGACCGACCTCGCCCTCGTCCAGGGCATCCTGTCCTTCGCCACCGCCCAGGTCGCCGACCGCTACCTCCCGGCCGTGGACCGCCCCACCGCCCTCGCCACCCTCACCGACCTGTGCCGCGACCTCATCCGCCGCACCGAGGACGGCACTCACCCCGGCCTGCGCCTCACCGCCGTACGCCACTTCATCGACGTCGCGAGCCAGCCCGACACCATCAGCGCCTGGTTCTCCGAAGGCACCGTGCCCGGCGGCCCCGAACTCGACCCCGAACTGCGCTGGCGCATCCTCGGCCGACTCGCCGTTCTCGGCGCCATCGACGACGCCGTCATCGACGCCGAACTCGTCCAGGACCCCAGCGCCAGCGGCCAGGAAGGCGCCGCCCGCTGCCGAGCCGCCCTGCCCGACCCGCAGACCAAGCGGAAGGCATGGGAGGAGATGTTCACCACCGACGACCTCTCCAACTACCTGTTCACCGCCACCGCCCAGGGCTTCTGGCAACCCGAACAGGCCGACCTCCTCAAGGAGTACGTCGAGCGGTACTGGACCGACGCCGTCGCCGTCGCCGCCCGCCGAGGCCCCGCCATCGCCGAAGCCGCCGGCCGCTGGGCCTTCCCCGTCCACGCCGTCTCCCCCGAAACCCTCCGCCAGGGCAAGACCTGCCTGACCGACGCCGACCCCATCCCGGCCCTACGCCGCAAACTCGCCGACCAACTCGACGACCTCGCAAGGGCGTTGAAGGTCCGAGACTCCCACTGACAGCAACACGAAGACACGGGGGCTGATCCACCAAAAGCGATCAGCCCCCACGCACCTGCAGTCGCGTACGCACGGAAGGGTCCGTGCCGGTACGTCTCTGCCCGTCGCGTAGCAGGCTCCCAGCCGAGTTTCGCCGTTCTCGGGTGCCGGGCAGTACGCCCACGCGGCGACGGGCAAGACGTACCGGCACGGACCCGACCCACAACGGACCCCCCTGCGAACGGCGCCCACGCCAGCAGACGGCACGGACCCGACCCACAACACACCGCACCCCCTGCGACAGGCGCCCCCGCCAGCACTAGCACGTCCGTCCCCACCCCACATTTCCTCCGCACGGCAGTACCCCCTTTCGGGTCGGATCGTTGTCCCGACCGGGCGCGCCGAACCGAAACGTGTACAGGCTTGGATTCCCCCTGCCGCGCGCCCCGGAGGACCCCCATGAGCACGCAGCCGCACCTCGCCTCAGGACCCGAAGGCCCCGACGCACTGCGGCCGTTGCTCGCCACCGTCCTCAACGCCCTCGAAGAAGGCCGAGAGGCCCGCGGCGGCCCCCTGCCCGCCGGAGGCCCCGAAGCCGTCACCCGCGCCGTACGCGAAGCAGCCGGCGACGTCCTGCCCGAGCACGGCAGCGACAACGCCCTGCACACCCTCGTACGGGCCCTCGCCGCCGGAGCCGCCGACCCCGCCCACCCCCTGTGCGCCGCCCACCTGCACTGCCCGCCCCTCGCCGTCGCCACCGCCGCCGACCTCGCCGCGAGCGCCCTCAACCCCTCCCTGGACTCCTGGGACCAGGCCCCCGCCGCCTCCGCACTCGAAGCCCTCGTCACCCGCGCACTCGCCCAGGAGACCGGCGCCACCGACGCCCTCGTCACCACCGGCGGCACCGAATCCAACCAACTCGCCCTGCTCCTCGCCCGCGAGAAACATGGCAGCGTCCAACTCCTGTGCGCAGCAGGCGCCCACCACTCACTGCACCGCGCCGCCTGGCTCCTCGGCCTGCCCGACCCCGTCGTCGTGCCCGCCCCCGCAGGAACGATGGACCCCGCCGCCCTCGACGAAGCCCTCACCGAACTCCACGGCCCCAAAGGCTCCCTCCTCGTCGCCGCCACCGCCGGAACCACCGACGCCGGACTCATCGACCCCCTGCCCGACATCGCCGACCTGTGCGAAACCCACGGCGCCCGCCTCCACATCGACGCCGCCTACGGCGGAGGCCTCCTCTTCAGCAACCGCCACCGCACCAAACTCGACGGCCTCGAACGCGCCCACACCGTCACCCTCGACCTGCACAAACTCGGCTGGCAACCCGTCGCCGCAGGCCTCCTCACCGTCCGCGACCCCGGCGACCTGCACCCCCTCACCCACCACGCCGACTACCTCAACGCCGACGACGACACCGAAGCCGGCCTGCCCGACCTCCTCGGGCGCTCCCTGCGCACCACCAGGCGCCCCGACATCCTCAAAATCGCCGTCACCCTCAAAACCCTCGGCCGCACCGGCATCGGCGCCCTCGTCGACCAGGTCTGCGACCACGCCCACGAGTTCGCCGACCTCATCGAGGCACACCCCCACTTCGAGCTCTACGACCGCCCCACCATCAGCACCGTCCTCTTCCGCCCCGCCCATGCCTCCGACGACGCCCTCGCCGCCGCCCGCCGCACCCTCCTCCACGAAGGCCGCGCAGTCCTCGGCCGCGCCCGACTCGACGGCCGCCTCTGGCTCAAAGCCACCCTCCTCAACCCCCACACCCGGCCCGGCGACCTGGCCGGACTCCTGAAACTGGTGGAAGGACACACCCCCCGATGAACCCCACGCCCACCCCTCCACGCCACGAACCCGAAGCACCCCGCGACCTGGTGGGCATCGGCATCGGCCCCTTCAACCTCTCCCTCGCCGCCCTCGCCCACCCCCTCACCCAACTCGACACCGTCTTCTACGAACAACGCCCCGCCTTCGACTGGCACCCCGGCCTCATGATCGACGGCGCCACCCTCCAAGTCCCCTTCCTCGCCGACCTGGTGACCCTCGCCGACCCCGCCAGCCACTGGACCTTCCTCAACTACCTCAAAACCCTCGGCCGCCTCTTCCCCTTCTACTTCGCCGAGCGCTTCCACATCCAACGCGCCGAATACGACGCCTACTGCCGCTGGGTCGCAGACAGCCTCCCCGGACTCCACTTCGCCCACCAGGTCGACGCCGTCCGCTGGAACCCCGAACGAGACGTCTTCGAAGTCGACTTCACCCAACTCGACAGCGACGGCGAAGCCGAGGCACTCGGCCGCGCCCACACCCGCAACATCGTCCTCGGCATCGGCACCGCCCCCCACATCCCCGAACCCCTCAAACCCCTCGTCGAAGCCCCCGGCGTGCCCGTCATCCACGCCGCGGACTACCTCGCCTTCCGCGACAAGTTCCTCACCGCCGAGCACATCACCGTCATCGGCGCCGGACAGTCAGGCGCCGAAGTCTTCCTCGACCTCCTGAGAAACCGCCCCGCCGGACGCGAAAGACTCCACTGGCTGGCCCGCACCGAAGCCTTCGCCCCCATGGAGTACTCCAAGCTCGGCCTCGAACACTTCACCCCCGACTACACCCGCTACTTCCACGCCCTCAACGAACCCGTCCGCGACCGCCTCCTCGCCACCCAGTGGCAACTCCACAAGGGCATCGACGCCGCAACCCTCGCCGCCATCCACGACGAGCTCTACCGCCGCACCCTGCACGGCGGCTGGCCCGACGCCGTCCTCACCCCCGGAGTCAACGTCCGCACCGCAGGCCGCGTCGCCACCACCAAAGTCGAACTCCACCTCGAACACATCCAGCAGGGCGCCCGCTCCCGGCTCACCACCGACGCCGTCATCCTCGCCACCGGCTACCGCGAACGACCCCTCGACCGCATCCTCGCCGGCCTCGACCCCTACCTCCGCCGCGACAGCAGCGCCCGCCCCCGCATCGACGACCAGTTCCGCCTCGTCCTCGACCCCTCCGTCACCGGCCACGCCTACGTCCAGAACGCCGAACTCCACAGCCACGGCGTAGGCACCCCCGACCTCGGCCTCGCCGCCTGGCGCAGCGCCACCATCCTCAACTCCGTCACCGGCAAGGACCCCTACCCCCTCCCCGGCCGCACGGCTTTCACCACCTTCGGCCTGGAACCCGCCCAGGCCCCGTCGTTGCCGCACCCCAGGGCGAACACCGTGCAGCTCAGAGGATGAAGCAAACGGTCAGCCACCCGCCGTGGAGCCACAGTCCACGGGGAGCTGCCCTGCCACCAGGTTCGCCGGAAGCAACGTGATCTTGTCCGCAGGAACCCGCAGATCCCGCTTCGATTCCGGGTCCCAGAGCGCAGCCGTGCCGTCGACGACCCCGAAGGACAGATAGACGCGTGAGGGGTCCAGACGGCCGCCCACCACGGGAATCTTGCTGACCGACTCGACGGGGACCAGACACACGGGCTCCGCGTGAATGCCGAAGTACGGGGCCGGTACCTGCCTGGCGGCGACATCCGCCTTGGCCCGCTCACCCGCCTGGGACGGCGGATCGAGGATGAGCAGCATGCCCGCCAACAGGTAGGCGAGGAAGACCGTCAGGACAAGGACGGGCATCGTCACCCTCTCGACCATCACGAGACGGTAGTGGACGACGTAGCCGATCACACCACCGACGGCGAGAGTCAGGGCCAACGCCGTCACGAAGACCCACGCGGAGGCCAGAAACCTCCACACCTGAGCAATGTCCATGTCCTCCGGCGGAATGCCGAACTCCGCTCCATAGAACACGTGAACAGCCGCACCCCAGCCTGCGAGGCCCGGCAACGCCGCAGGGAGAAGCGCGACCGACACGGTAGCGAGAATCTGCCGACCGGCCAGCTGGCGGAACAGCAGATACACACCTCGGCCGCACCACATGCAGGCGGCAAGCGTGGCGAGGCAACCGGCCATGAATCCCGGTCCCCAGTGGAGCGCAGCCACCCCGTAGACCAAGGGCGCAAGCAGCAGCGTGGGGAGGAGCAGAGCCCGGACCCGTGAGCGTTCGCCGGCCGGCTCGAGCAGAACGAGCCTTGCGGCCGCCGCCCAAATCGACACGCCCGCGACCGCCAGGGGAAGCAACACCAGCGGAGTGAGCCCCAAACCGACTGCCCACGGGCTGCAGAACACCGACGGCACGCTCAGCAGAAAGCCCCGTACACCGATCTTCCGGGCCTCCCGGTCCGAGATACTCGCCGCCCCATAGGTGTCCGCATTGCGCAGCACGGGCGGCCGAGCCCGCACGACCGACCCGCGCTCAGGTTCCGGCCACCCCGGCAGCACCTTCCGGGCGAAGCTGTCCGCGGCCTGCGGGGAAGACGGCCCTGTGACAACACGTGATGTGTCGTACCAGCCCAGGCGCTGAGCCCACCGCTGCACCCTCCGCAGCGGAACAGGGGAGGACTCATGGACAAGCCACGTGGGCTCATGCTGCCCCCTGCTGGGCAACAGGTCGAGCACGCGCGGAGACAACTCGACAGCGAGCCGATCGGCCAACGCCTCGATCTGGCGGCGCGCAGCCAACGCGGCCCGCCGCTCATCACCCCACAGCCGGACCTCGACCTCGATGAACACCGTGTCGTGACGCTCACTGCCGTCCAGAGGGGACACCCGGCTCTCGCTCAGGACACGCCACCCCTTGTCGGCGAAAGCCTCTCGAACCTGCCCAATGTCCCGTCCCGCACCGCGCAGTTCAACGATCGCCAGAACCCGCTGGTCATAGTGGAGCCGCATACCCAAGGCCGCCCTCCCCGGAAAACACCTGATCACCCAGCACACCAGAAACCGCCCCCGGCCGAAGGCGTCTCACGGATCAGCCATGGAACAAAGCGCGCTCACCAGGATGTTGGGCCAGCCATGACCACCACCGCATGGACCGCAGCCCACCGCTCAGCCGTCATCAACCCCCACGAAGACATCAAACTCTTCGAACCCCGCAGCTTCACCGACCAGACCGTCCGCCAAGCCCTACGACCGGCCGGCACAGGCACCGCATACCGGATCCGGCTCAGCAACCGCTACGGGAAAGAACCCCTGCACATCGCCGGAGCACACACCGCCACACGGACCAAGGGCAGCGGCATCGACGTCTCCACGGACACCGCCCTGCACTTCGACGGCGCCACCGCTGTCACCCTCCCCGCCGGCGAAGAGATCTTCAGCGACCCCGTCGAACAGACCCTCCGCGCAGGGCAGGAACTCGTCGTCAGCCTCTACCTGCCGCAGTACACCGGACTCACCACCTACAACCCTGTGCCCTACGACATCGGACACGCCGCCCCCGGCAACCAGCTCAGCGCCGAAACCCTCCAAGACCCCGAGGAGTTGACGACCGGACACTTCCTCACCGGAATCGACGTCCGCGCACCCGAAGGCACCCGCATCGCCGTCGCCTTCGGCGACTCCTGGATCGAAGGAGCCTTCACCACCCCCGGCGCCGACAACAGCTTCCCCGGCCAACTCGACCGCCGACTCACCCGCGGCTGGATCGTCAACACCGGCATCTCCGGCAACCGCCTGCTCACCGACGAGATCGGCGAACACCTCCTCGCCCGCATCGAGCACGACGTCCTCACCGTCCCCGGCGCCAGCCACGTCCTCATCCACATCGGACTCAACGACCTCGGCCTGCCCGGATTCACCTCCTACCCCGAACCCGGCACACCGCCCACCGCCGCCCAACTCACCGCCGGACTCACCACCCTCGCCGACCGCCTCCACGCCGCCGGCCTCACCGTCATCGGCTCCACGATCGGCCCCTACCAGGGCACCCTCTATGACGGCTACGACAGCGAAGCCGGCCAAGCCGTACGCCGCGAGGTCAACGCCTGGCTCCTCGGCGACAACCACCCCTTCGACGCCGTCACCGACGTCGCCGCCGCCGTCGCGGACCCCGCCCGACCCGACCGCATCCGCGACGAGTACAACGCCGGCGACGGCCTCCACGTCAACGACGCCGGCGCAAAAGCCATCGCCGACGCCGTGGACCTATCCCTGCTGGACCTGTAAAAGACGCAGCCCTAGAAAACCGGCGTACCGTTCCGCGTCAGCTTCCAGTCCACCGACGCGAAGTCCTTCGGATCCAGCACACCCTTCGCCGTCACCCACTCCGCGATCCGCGTCCGGATCTCCGTCGACTCCGACCACACCTCCTTCGCCGACGCGACATGCGGGAACGCACCGCCACCATTCGCCCGGTAGTTGTTCACCGCCAACACGAACTGCTGCGCGTCATCCAACGCCGCACCGCCGTACGTCAGATTCCTGATCCGCGAACCCGCCGCCTGCGCGATGTCGATGTCGAACCGGAAACCCGACACATAGTCGTAGTTGTAGTCCGGACGGCCACCCGCATTGGTCAGCTTCTCCACATCGACCACCGCATCGGCCGCCGTCTGCACGAAGTACTCCGCCGAGTACTCCAGATACGCCCGCACCTGCGCACCCGTCAACACCTTCGCGACCAGCGTGTTGTCGTACACATACAGACCCGACAGATCCCGGATCGTCACCTTCCCGGCCGGGATCTCCGACGTACGCGAGAACGGCGACGCCTGCGCGATCACCGGCAACGACGCATACTCCGTCCCCACCAACGCCGCCTTGACCACGTCCTCCTGCACCTTGGTGATCAGATCGATGATCGCAGCGTCCTTGTACCGCGCGTCCACCGTCGTCAACGTCTCAGTCGCCGTACCGACCACCTGATTGACGTACGCCACGACCACGTCGTGCTCGTCCTTCAACAGCTTCGTGATCTTCGGATCGTCCGCCACCGAATTCGAGTTGCGCACCGACGACGCCACCGACTCGACCTGCCACCGGCCCTTCTCGAAAACCAACTCGAAGTCGAAGACCGACAACCGCTCCGCATACGCCAACGGCTCCGACAGGACCACCGTCCTGCCCGTCTTCGTGTTCGTGACCTTCAACTCCGGGATCTCCACATGCGCGTGACCCACCAGAATCGCGTCGATCCCCGGCACCTGCTGCGCCACCAACGCCGCCGAGTTCTCCACATACGGCAGCTGATCACCGTACGACGACGTACCCGAAGAACCCGAGTGCGCCGACACGACCACCACGTCCGCACCCATCGACCGAAGCTTCGGCACCCACTTCGCCGCCTGCTCCTCAAGACCCGGGAACGTCAACTTCCCCTGCACATACGCCTTGTCCCAGATCGCGATACCCGGATTCGTCAGCCCCAGCACCGCCACCTTCACCGGCGGCGCACCCTTCACATGGAACTTCTTGATGAAGTACGGCGCAAACGCCGGCTTCAGCGTCTTCGCGTCCAACGCGTTCGCGCCCAACAGCGGGAAGTGAAGCTGCGACTCGAACTTCCGCAGCGTCTCGATGCCGTAGTTGAACTCGTGGTTGCCCAACGCCGCAGCGTCGAACCCGATCGCGTTCATCGCCTGCGCCATCGGGTGCACCGGACCACCCTTCGCGGTGATCGGATCCACCTTCGCGTAGTAATACGTCAGCGGCGTCCCCTGGATCGTGTCACCCGCATCCAGCAGCAGCGTGTTGCAACGACCCTTCTCCGCACGGATCTCGTTCACCAGCGTCGAAATCCGCGCCAGACCCTGCGCGTTGCCCGCCTTGTCCGCGTACTCCGCGTTCTTGAAGTAGTCCCAGTTGAAGACATGACCATGCAGATCGGTCGTGCCCAGCACCGTCAGCGAATACCGCTTCCGGCCCTTCGCGGCTACCCCGGACGCCTCCGCCGCCTGCGCACCAGGAGCCGCGACCGCACCGGCCAGCGCAACCCCCGCCCCGGTCACAGCGGACTTCTTCAGGAACTTCCGACGGTTCAACGGCATCTCTAGTACTCCTCGGGGAACGGTCAACAACGCGCGTAGATTCTGACCCACCCACCGCACCTTGAACAGATCCCGGACGTTTCCATCTGGTGACCAGCAGGCAGCGCAAACCCCTTCCGCAGAAGGCATCAACTGACAGAGTGGGACGTATGCCACCCACCGCAGAGGAACCCCGCCCCCACCTCCCCTACGGCACCCCCGACGCACCCCGCATCGCCGTCCGTGGCGAAGCCCACCTCGAAGTCGACCCGGAAATCGCCCGCATCGGCATCACCGTCGCCGCCCGCGGCAAAGACCGCCGCACCACCCTCGACGACCTCACCCGCCGCAACACCACCACCCTCGACCTCATCAAAACCTACGGAGACGCCGTCGAACGCCTGGAAACCGGCGCCTTCTCCATCACCCCCGAACTCCGCGAACACGGCCGCGGCGAACGCATCCGCGCCTACCTCGGCCACGTCCACATCACCGCCGAACTCACCGACTTCACCGCCCTCGGCGAACTCACCACCCGACTCGCCGACCTCGACATCACCCGCGTCGACGGCCCCTGGTGGGCCCTGCGCCCCGACTCACCCGCCCACCGCGAAGCCCGCCAAAAAGCAGTCCACGAAGCCGTCCAACGCGCCCGCGAATACGCCGGCGCCCTCGGCACCACCCTCGCCGCCCTCGTCGAAATCGCCGACCTCGGCGCCGAAAACACCCAGCCCTACGCCGCCGAAGCCCAATCCGGCCGCCGCATGCGCTCCATGGCCTACGCCGCCGACATCGAGGACACCGCCGCACCCCTCGACCTCGAACCCCAACGCCAACACGTCCACGCCCAGGTCAACGCCCGCTTCACCATGACGCCGCCGACGCTGTAAAAAAGACGCAACGGCGCTCATCGGAGCAACGCGGCGCACAATTCAACCCTTGTCAACAAGCCTTCACCGAAAGGTTGTTGAGTAGTCATGCAGAGCCAATTACCTACCGATCGGTAAGGCCTAGGCTCAAACCATGCGCCGAGCAAAAATCGTCTGTACCCTGGGCCCCGCCACCGACACATACGACCAGATCAAAGCCCTGGTCGAAGCCGGAATGGACGTAGCCCGCCTCAACCTCAGCCACGGCACCTACGCCGAACACGAGGAGCGCTACCACCGCGTCCGAAAGGCCTCCGACGAAACCGGCCGCAGCGTCGGCATCCTCGCCGACCTACAAGGCCCGAAGATCCGACTCGGCCGCTTCACCGAAGGTCCCGTACTCCTTGAACGCGGAGACACCTTCACCATCACCGTCGAAGAAGGCACCGAAGGCGACCGCCAGACCTGCGGCACCACCTACCCCGGCCTCGCCGACGACGTCACCCCAGGCGAACGCATCCTCGTCGACGACGGCAAGGTCTGCCTCGAAGTCACCACCGTCGACGGCCCCCGAGTCCACACCACCGTCATCGAAGGCGGCATGGTCTCCGACCACAAGGGACTCAACCTCCCCGGCGTCGCCGTCTCCGTCCCCGCCCTCTCCGACAAGGACGAAGCCGACCTCCGCTGGGCCCTGCGCACCGGCGCCGACGTCATCGCCCTCTCCTTCGTCCGCAGCGGCAAGGACATCGAGGACGTCCACCGCATCATGGACGAAGAAGGCCGCCGCCTCCCCGTCATCGCCAAGGTCGAAAAGCCCCAGGCCGTCGACAACATCGACGACATCGTCGCCGCCTTCGACGGCATCATGGTCGCCCGCGGCGACCTCGGCGTCGAAATGCCCCTCGAACAAGTCCCCATCGTCCAAAAGCGCACCATCAAACTCGCCAAGCGCAACGCCAAGCCCGTCATCGTCGCGACGCAGATGCTCGACTCGATGATCGACAACTCCCGCCCGACCCGGGCCGAGGCCTCCGACGTCGCCAACGCCGTCATCGACGGCACCGACGCCGTGATGCTCTCCGGCGAGACCAGCGTCGGCAAGTACCCCATCGAGACGGTCCGTACGATGGCGAAGATCGTCGAGGCCGCCGAGGAGGACATCCTCGCCAAGGGGCTCCCGCCGCTGACCGAGCGCAACAAGCCCCGCACCCAGGGCGGTGCCGTGGCCCGCGCGGCCGCGGAGATGGGCGACTTCCTCGGCGCCAAGTTCCTTGTCGCCTTCACCCAGTCCGGCGACACCGTCCGCCGCCTCTCCCGCTACCGCTCCCCGATCCCCCTGCTCGCCTTCACCCCCCTCCCGGCCACCCGCTCCCAACTGAACCTGACCTGGGGCGTGGAGACGTTCCTCGGCCCGCACGTCGACTCCACGGACGCGATGGTCGACCAGGTCGACGAACTCCTCCTCAAGTACGGCCGCTGCCAGAAGGGCGACATCGTCGTCATCACCGCCGGCTCCCCGCCCGGAGTCTCCGGCTCGACAAACCTCGTCCGGGTCCACCACATCGGCGAGGACGACAGCCCGAAGTAGCTTCAGTACTTGGGGCCCACGTGGGCATACATGAGGGCTACGGAGGCTTTGCGGGCGATGGAGATGTTGCGCCCGTTCGGCTGTTTCCAATCGACGTCGAGGGCGTCCAGGGTGCTGGTGAAGAGCTGGATGATGTCGCCGGACAGGTTGGTGAAGAAGTACCGGGGGTATTCGTAGCGTTTGCGTTCCCCCGCGATCGCCTTCTCGGTCCAGTTGGTGATGCGACATCCGTCGGAGTGGATGAGGCCGCGGATGAATTGCCACGGGTGGGTGTCGACGATGTCCTGTTGCCAGGGTTCGAGAGCGATCTCTCGGTTGTGTTTCTTGCCGGGGCCGTGTTGGGGGAACAGGCAGGGCCAGTGCTTGCTGTAGCAGGTGACGTATTGGCAACCCTGGCGCTGGACGCGAAAGACCTTGTTCGTCGGACGGAGGGTTTGCACGGCCTCTGCGCAGGCGTCGATCAGGCCGGGCCAGGCGTCCGCGCACGCGATGCGGAGGAAGTGGACGCCCCGCCGAGAAGGGCTGATGCAGCCGTCGCCGAGGTAGAGGCCCAACAAATAGGGGTATGCGGCCGGGTCGTCAGGTTGTTCCGGGGCACTGCTGCATCGGGGGCAGGGATTTGCGCGACGCGAGTCGAGCGGCTCGATGCGTATCTGCCAGGAGCGGATAGCCGCCCTGGAGATGCCCAACTCCTTGCTGACGGAATTCATGCTGCGTCCCTGGCTGACCAGAGCGAGAGCCCGCTCGCGTGTGCCCATGTCGTACATGCGGCCACTTTGTGAGAGTGATCGCCGCGACACGCAGCAAAAAGCGGATGTTCACGAGAACGGGAACATCCGCTTTCTGATGGTGACCTTGTAATCCAAGGAAAAGTGCCCCGAGTCGGATTCGAACCGACGCTGGATGGGTTTTGAATCCATGGCCTCTACCGCTGGGCTACCGGGGCCCCTTTGAAACAAAGGTCAGCGGTCGCCCGCCGTGTCACCACCTTACCGTAGCCAGGCGGGCTCTCGGGAGCAGTATCCCCGCCCGTCTGCGAGCGCGCCCGGGGTCAGGCCGCACCCCTCCGATGCGGCCCACCCTGTAGCCGGAGAGGCCGCCCCGAGACGTACCCGTCGCAGCCGACGCCGGCGCAGACGATCGGTGCTGAGCCGCCGGCGACTCCACGTGAAGATCATCAGCAACCGGCGAACCTATGAGGTCACCGCACTAGGTAGGCTCTAGGTGCATCGCCCCGCCCTGCCTGGAACAAGGAGCGCCCCCGTGACCGCCCCCGAGTCGCCCCAGCCCGTGGACGCGCCCGACGACGACAAGTCGCACGTGCCTCCGCTGACGACCCGTGTCGTCATCGCCGAGGACGAGGCGCTGATCCGTCTCGACCTCAAAGAGATGCTCGAGGAAGAGGGTTACACCGTCGTAGGTGAGGCGGGTGACGGTGAGCAGGCCGTCGAGCTGGCCCGTGAGCACCGTCCGGACCTGGTGATTCTCGATGTGAAGATGCCGAAGCTGGATGGCATCTCGGCGGCGGAGAAGATCGCCGAGGAGAGTATCGCCCCGGTGCTGATGCTGACCGCGTTCTCGCAGCGCGACCTCGTCGAGCGGGCGCGTGACGCGGGTGCGATGGCGTACCTCGTGAAGCCGTTCAGCAAGACGGACGTGGTGCCGGCGATCGAGATGGCGGTGTCCCGGTTCACCGAGCTGAAGGCGCTGGAGAGGGAGATCGAGGATCTCACCCAGCGGCTGGAGACGCGGAAGCTGGTGGACCGGGCGAAGTCGGTGCTTCAGACGGAGTACGGCCTGACGGAGCCCGCCGCGTTCCGGTGGATCCAGAAGACGTCGATGGACCGGCGCATGTCGATGCAGCAGGTCGCCGAGGCGGTCATTCTGGACGCCGAGGAGAAGAAGTCGGCGAAGGGCTGAGCCCGCCGCAGGCCCGGTACGTACGACGAGGCCCGCACCCCTGCCCAGGGGTGCGGGCCCCGTCGTGTGCCCGGGGGTGTGTCAGTCCTCGCCGAGGTAGGCCTTGCGGACGGACTCGTCGGTCAGCAGGTGCCGGCCGGTGCCGGAGAGGACGATGTTGCCGACCTCCATGACGTGTCCCTGGTCGGCGAGGGAGAGGGCTGCCTGGGCGTTCTGCTCGACGAGCAGAATCGTTGTCCCGGAGGCCTTCAGCTCGGCGATGGTGGACATGATCTTCTGCATCATGATCGGGGAGAGGCCCATGGAGGGTTCGTCGAGCATGAGCAGTTTGGGCTGGGACATGAGGGCGCGGCCCATGGCGAGCATTTGCTGTTCGCCGCCGGAGAGGGTGCCCGCGGCCTGCTTGCGGCGCTCTCCCAGGATGGGGAAGAGGTCGTAGGCGCGCTGGATGTCCTTCTCGATGCCTGCCTTGTCCTTGCGGAGGAACGCCCCGAGGTGGAGGTTCTCGGCGATGGTGAGGCGGGGGAAGATGTGCCGGCCTTCGGGGGAGTGGGCGAGTCCGAGGGCGACGATCTTGTGGGCGGGGACGTGGGTCAGCGGCTTGCCGTCGAAGACGATGCGGCCCGAGGTGGGCTTGAGGAGTCCCGACAGGGTGCGCAGGGTGGTGGTCTTGCCGGCGCCGTTGGTGCCGATGAGGGTGACGACCTCGCCTGCTTCGACGCTGAAGGAGATGCCCTTGACGGCTTCGATCTTGCCGTAGGCGACCCTGAGGTCCTCGACCTCGAGCAGTGCGGTCACTGGGCGTCTCCCTTGGTGCTGGTGCTGCCGGGTGTGTCGGCGGCTTCGGCCGCTTCCACTTCGGCGATCTCGGCGTTTCCGGGGGCGCCTTCGAAGGGCTCGCCGAGGTAGGCGGCGACGACGCGTTCGTCGGCCTGGACGACGTCGGAGGTGCCCTCGACGAGCTTTTCGCCCTGGACGAGGACGGCGACGCGGTCGCACAGGTTGAAGATGAAGCGCATGTCGTGCTCGATGACGAGGACGGCGATGCCCTTGTCACGGATGGCGAAGACGAGTTCCTCGGTGGCCCGGGTCTCCTGGGGGTTCATGCCTGCTGTCGGCTCGTCGAGCAGCAGGAGGCCCGGCTCGCTCGCCAGTGCCCTGGCGATTTCCAGCTTGCGCTGTTCGCCGTAGGGGAGGTTGCGGGCGAGGTGGTCGCGCTTTTCGGCGAGGCCGATGAACTCGAGGAGTTCCATGGCGCGTTCCTCGGAGGCGCGTTCGGCCTTCTTGAAGCCGGGGCCGCGCAGCAGCGCGGACCACAGCCCTTCCTTGGTCCGGGTGTGGCGGCCGACGAGCACGTTTTCCAGGACGGTCATGTTGGCGAAGAGCCGGATGTTCTGGAAGGTGCGGGCCATGCCGGCCTTGGTGACCAGGTGGGGCTTGGCCGGGAGGACTTTGCCCTGGTAGCGGACGGTGCCCTCGGTGGGGATGTAGAGGCCGGTGAGGCAGTTGAAGAAGGTGGTCTTGCCGGCGCCGTTGGGGCCGATGAGGCCGACGATCTCACCGGTGTTGACGGTGAAGTCGACGCTGCGTACGGCGGTGAGGCCGCCGAAGCGCATGGTGACGCCGGAGGCTTCGAGTACGGGAGTGCCGGGCGTGGGCTCGGTGGTGGTGTTCGTGGTCATTTCGGTTCTCACGCCCCTGCCTTGGAGACGCCGACCGTGCCTTCGGGGAGCGTTGCGTCTTCGGGTACGTCGAGTTGGTCGGTCTCGTGGTATTCGAGCTGCTGTCGCTTGTTGGCGACGATTCCTTCGGGGCGGAAGCGCATCAGGACGACGAGCGCGACACCGAAGAAGAGCAGCTGGTAGTCGTTGAGGAACTGCAGCTTGGTGGGGATGACGTAGAGGAGTGTCGCGCCGATGAGCGGGCCCGTGATGGTTCCCATGCCGCCGAGGATGACGGCGGCGAGGAGGAAGGCGGAGCTGGGCGGGACGGGTCCTGCGAAGACGTACATCTCGGGTACGACGGTGTGCTGGACGTGTGCCTGCACGGTGCCGGCGAGGCCGGCGAGGGTGGCGCCGAGGGCGAAGGCGATGAGCTTGACGCGGAAGCCGTTGATGCCCATGGCGGTGGCGGCGGTCTCGTCCTCGCGGATGGCGACCCAGGCGCGGCCGATGCGGGAGTTGCCGGCGCGGGCGAAGACGGTGACGACGATGGCGGTGACGAAGAGCATCAGCCAGAAGTAGTTGGCGTAGGAGCCGAGGGTGAATCCGGCGATGGTGTGCTCGGCGCCGAAGTCGTAGCCGAAGATCACGAGGTCGGGGATGTTGGGGATGCCGTTGGGGCCGTTGGTGATGTTGGGCCCGGAGGTGCCGTCGAGGTTGCCCATGGCGATGCGGAAGATTTCTCCGAAGCCGAGGGTGACGATGGCGAGGTAGTCGCCGCGCAGCCGCAGGGTGGGTGCGCCGATGAGGACGCCGAAGATGAGGGATGCGGCGGCGCCGGTGAGGGCGGCGGCCCAGAAGGGGAACTTGACGTCGAAGGTCGACGCGGTGCTGCCGGAGACGAGGGCCGCGGTGTAGGCGCCGACGCCGAGGAAGGCGACGTATCCGAGGTCGAGGAGTCCGGCGAGGCCGACGACGACGTTGAGGCCGAGGGCGACGGTGGCGAAGATCAGGATGCTGACGGCGAGGAGGGTGAACTCGTCGGTGTCCTGGGTGAAGGGGAATGCCGCGGCGGCTGCGAAGGCGGCGCCGACGGTCACCTGGCGGTGCTTGGTGGTGAGGGCACGCAGGCGGGTGGTGAGTCCGGCGCGGGCGAGGCCACCGAGGGCGAAGCCGGTGATGATGAGGAAGCCGACGAAGAGTTCGCCGTAGGGGGTTTCGATGCCGTAGGCGGCGACGAAGAGGCCGAGGGCGAAGGCGGCGATGATGATGCCGATTTCGACCCAGGGGTTGAGTTCCTTGGGCTGCTTGAGGCGGCCGTGGGCGGTCCCGAGGATCGGGGCGGTTGCCCTGGCGAAGCGGCTGCTGGTGGGGTCGGTGTCCCGGGGGAGGGGGAGACCGAGGGCGGCGAGCAGGGTGATGAGTGAGGCGCCCGCGGCGACGAAGCCGCCGGGGTCGAGGTTCACGACCCCGCCGAGTTCGCCGGCGATGGCGACGATGGTGTACCAGGTGGTGGCGAAGGTGCCGAGGGCCATCAGCAGTACGGGGGTGTTGCTGCCGGCGGGGTTGAGCCAGCCGAGGCCGCGTACTCCGAAGCCTGCGAGGGCGTAGAGGAGGGTGAGGGCCGCGCCGATGAGGGTGAGGACCTGGAGACCGCCGGGGTAGCCGGTGACGGTGAGGTCGCCGGGGAATTCGGTGGTGTAGGTCCAGGAGAGGAAGGTGCTGGCGAGGGTGGCGGCTGCTCCGATGGCGAGGGCGAGGCGTGCGCCTGCCTCGGGGAGCGGGATGACCGGGGCGGTCTTGTGAGTCTCGGTGGTGGTCATCGGTATCACGCCCTGTCCGCGACGCGTTCGCCCAGTAGGCCTTGTGGCCTGACGAGGAGGACGACGATGAGGAGGACGAAGGCCCAGACGTTGGCCCAGGCGCCGCCGCCGAGCTTGTCCATTCCGGGGATGTCCTGGATGTACGTGATGGAGAGGGCTTCGGCGAGGCCGAGGACGACGCCGCCGAGCATGGCGCCGTAGATGTTGCCGATGCCGCCGAGGACGGCTGCGGTGAAGGCCTTGAGGCCGGCGATGAAGCCCATCTCGTAGTTGATCTGGCCGTACTTGAGGCCGTAGGAGACGGCGGCGACGGCGGCGAACGCGGCGCCGATGGCGAAGGCCATGACGATGATGCGGTCGGTGTTGACGCCCATGAGCTTGGCGGTGTCGGGGTCCTGCGAGGTGGCCTGCATGGCGCGGCCTGCGCGGCTCTTGGAGACGAAGACGCCGAGCATGAACATGCAGAGCGGAGCGGCGAGCAGGAGGAAGACGTCGGCGCGCTGGAGCTGCAGGTTGTCGGTGATCTTGAAGGCATCGCCCTGGAATTCGGGGAAGCTGCGGGCCTTCTTGGCGTCGGGGTAGAAGCCCCAGACGAGCTGCTGGAGGGCGATGGAGAGGCCGATTGCGGTGATCAGCGGGGCCAGGCGTGGCGCGTTGCGCAGGGGCCGGTAGGCGAATCTCTCGGCGGCGGTGCCGACGGCCACCGAGGCGATGACGCCGCCGATGATCATGAGCGGGATGGCGAGGACCAGCGAGGTGCCGCTGGGGAGCCAGATGTAGATGGTGAGGGCTCCGAAGCCCCCGATCATGTAGATCTCGCCGTGGGCGAAGTTGATGAGCTGGACGATCCCGTAAACCATGGTGTAGCCGATGGCGATGAGGCCATACAGGGCACCGAGGGTCAGGCCGTTGGCCAGCGTTTGCGGCAGTTCGTGCACCGCAGGGCCTCCGATGAGCGTGTCGGATATGACTCCGCGGGGGGGGGGGGTTT
>NZ_JBMNDS010000049.1:23589-76456 GCF_052543295.1 Streptomyces sp. SAS_270 | reverse complement strand
CGCTGCTGTTGAGTACCTGCGCCTTCAAGGTGTCGTACGCCGTACTCGTGGTCGTCTCGGCCGTGTCGACGTGGAGATAGAAGGTGAGGGCGGCGCTCGTGCAACCGGCCGGGATGGTCACCGACTGGGCGACGGTGTCGGTGTGGGCGGAACCGTAGCCGTTCAGCCAGGCCTTGTAGGCGCCGGTGCGGGCGGCCTCGCCGGTGTCGTTGGTGATGACACCACTGGTCGTGGTCCACGAGGTGCTGCCCGACTCGAAGCCGGGGTTGGCGAGGAGCTGGGCCGCGGTGCAGGTGCCGCCGCCGCCCCCTCCGCCATCACTGCCGCCTGCGCCCGCGAGCCACTCGGTGGCATTGAGGGCGAGGGCGGCATTGGTGGCACCGGTGTCGTTCCAGCCGTCGTAGAGCGTGTTGCCGGACTGGCCCGTGCCGTCGTCGATCGGCGAACTGTCGCCCCAGAACGCCACCCGGCCGCTGCCGAAGGTGCTGGTGGCGAAGAACGCCCCCGTGTTGCCCGAGTAACCGCTGCGGTAGAGCAGGCCCTTGACCGCCGAGTTGTCGGCGGGCTTCAGCGTGGCCGTGGTGCCACTGGCGATCAGGCTCTTGGTGACCGTGCCGAACGAACCGTGCAACACCGCGTTCGTACTGTCCGAGATCGCCGCGGGGTATCCCGAACTGATGCTGAGCGAGTCGATGGAGAACCCGAACGGATCGCTGCTGTCGACGCTGTTGTTCGACATCAGGTCGTTGAGGATCTCGACCGCGTCCTCGCCGTCGTTGTTGCGGTCGGCACCGGTGTGATCGGAGATCATGAACAGGCCGCCGCCGTTCTTCACGAACGTCATGATGGCCGTCTTCTCGGCCGTCGTGAACAGCGTGTTCGGCTCCGGAAGCACCAGCGTGTCGAAGTTCGACAGATCCGTCGCCGTCGAGCCGCCATAGGCCAGACTTGAACCCGAAGGCAGCGTCTTGAGGCTGTAATCGCCTGTCTTCTGCAGGGCCACACCCCACGAGGACAGCGCACCGGTCCAGTCCGTCTCCGCGGACGGCGAGGAGTCCTGACCCAGCGGATCGGGCTGACTCGTGGAGACGATCCAGTCCGCGTTGCCCGCCGTCTCGGCATGCGCGTTGTCGAACAGGACACGATGCGTGGCCGCCGCACGCGCCGGAGCCGCAGCGGCCCCCTGAACGGCAGCGCCCGTGGCGAGCAGACCGAACACAGCCAGAGCGGTGGAGAGTCTGTGGCGGGATCTTCTGAATCCGTGCATCCGACGTACCTCCGTGAGGGGTGGGGAGAGGTCTTGCGGGCGCCAAGTCTCCGCGCGTAGAACGACAGTTGGCCGTCCTCAGGGCGACAGATTGTTGAACTGTACATGGCAGAACGAGCCCTGAACAGGAGCTGAACGCGCCCCATACCGAACCGTGGAAGGCGCAACGGACTGGCTTCGCGCCACGGGGGCACCCTCTTAGCTGCGGGGAACCTGACGAAGAGGGGTGGAAATGGAGATCTCGGGCATCATCAGTGCCATCGTCATCGGCATCATCATCGGTGTCCTCGGCCGACTCGTCGTGCCGGGGCGTCAGCGCATCGGCATCCTCTGGACGATCGTCGTAGGCATCGTGGCCGCGTTCATCGGCGCGGGCATCGCGGCCGCGTTCGGCGTGGCCGACACCAAGGGCATCGACTGGATCGAGTGGCTCATCCAGATCGGCCTGGCCGCACTGGGTGTCGCCGCCCTGGACCGCTCGAAGGCGCGCCGCTGACGGGCGGGGCCTGACCTGACGGATTGTGTCACCGACGAGCCGGGACGGAGGGGTGCGCCGCTGGTGGGGCGGTGCGGGACGGCACAGGACGCAAAACGAGTCGGCACGGCGGACCGGATGGGCTGGGTCTCGGGTCGGACGGAGGTGGGTGCGCCGCGCGAGGGGCGGTGCGCCGTGCGCGTCGGTGCACCGTCCTCGGTGGTGCGGCACCCGGGGTGGTGCGGCGTTAATTCTCTTGCCGGTCGTACGGCGATGCCGCTAGGTTCTGCGGGTTTCGCCCCGCAGCCCAGCCACTCGGAGACACCTTGCCACTGCGCATCACACCGCTGACCGATCCCGACGCCGCACCCTCCAGCCGCCGCCTGGCATGGCTGGCGTCCGGCACGGAGGGCGTTCCCGTCGGCTCCGCCTTTCTGCGGTTGTTCATGAAGGAAGGGCAGGAGCATCTCGCCGAGGTGGAAATCGCCGTACACCCGGCCGAACGACGGCAGGGCGTGGGCGGCCGGCTTCTGGACGCGGCCGTCGCCGTAGCCCGCGACGAGGCTCGGCGATCACTCGTCGCGCAGGCCGAAAAGGACTCCCCCGGCGATCTGTTCCTGGCTGCGCGCGGCTTTCGCAGGGTGCTGGCGCTGACGTACAGCCGCCTGCCGCTGCCCGAGGCCGATCTCGCCCGGATCGAGCAGATCGCCGAACACCCGCACCCCGGCTACGCGTTGACGCAGTGGGACGGCACCGTGCCGCCCGAACTCGCGCAGACCTTCGCCGACTCACGTCGCGCCATGGACGACATGCCGATGGAGGGGACCGACTACGGGACGGTCGTGTGGGACGTGGAGCGTGTCGTGTCGGCAGCCGAAGCCGTCGCGAAGCGCGGGGAGTTGCTTCACGTCATCGCCGCCGTGGACACCTCCGACGGCTCGATCGTGGGTTTCTCCGAGCTCGTCGTGCCGGGCGACGGCAAGGGCGACGGTCAGCACTACGGCACCGGGGTGCTGCCCGAGCACCGCGGCCACGGCCTGGGGCTGTGGATGAAGGCGGAGTCCATCCGCCGCGCCCGGCAGCAGCACCCCGAACTCGGCGGCCTGCTCACCGACACCGCCGACAGCAACGCCCCCATGCGCGGCATCAACGACACGCTCGGCTATCTGCCCACGTACAACGCGGTGGAGTACCAGCTCGACCTGTGACCCGGGCGAAGGCCCCGGTGCCGCACTGGCTGTAGGCGGAGCCGGCATTCCGCCTACAGCCTCCGGTCCTGTCGTGGAGGCTGCCCCCCGTTCAGGCCCGCCGACGCGGCTCCCCTCGGCAATCGGCGGGCCTGCCGCCTCCTCCGTGCGCCGGGCGCGGGAGTAACTGGCGCGACGGGAGGCAGTCCCCCTGGGGTGGCTTGTGCTGATGACCTCAGCATGACAGCACGCCACCCCGCGGAGCGGGGGCCGACCGGCCCACAACCGCGGCCCGTTCGGCCCCGGTTGGGGGCGAGCCGCAGGACGGCAACAGCCCGGCCGCCCTACCAATGGTGGCCAGGCGGCCGCCTGCGGCAAGCGCCGCGGTTCCGGCAACCCACTTGGACCCCCAAGCGACGGGTACCCGACTCAGGGGCCGGTCGGCGTCCGCCGCGCCCGCAGTCGAGTCGGCGGCTCCTCAGACGCGGCCATCACCTTGGCCGATGGACGATCCCGTATCCGCAGGGCAGATCTCCGTCAGACTCCAAACGGGCCGCCCGAAGTCCTCTGCCAGTAACCGATGTTGACGTTCCGTCAGGTCGATCAGGAAGACCACGGCGTCGGCGCCGGTCTCTTCGCATGTCGCGGCGACTTCCCGGACCTTTCCGCGGCTCAGGACTGTCCGCGAGGAGTACGGCAGGTGCATCTTCTTCGCCCCGCCGTTGGAGACACCTCGGCGCTGCACCACTCGTGCCAGTACCCGGGCACCACGCGCCGCCAGCAGGACGGCGGCCGCGTCCATGAGCGCGCCGAAGTCCTTCTGCTTGGCGGAGAAGTAGCCCACGACCACCACCCCGGCACCCGCGATCTCCACGGCCGCGGCGGACTGTTCGGCGCGCACCACGGGTGCGCGCCGGGTGGGCCGGCGCTCCCGTCTGCGGTTCCGGTGCATGCCGACACCGTAGACGTGCCGCTCCGGCGGTCACAGCTGTTTACCTGTGCGGCAGGGCTCAGGTCTTCGGCTGGGTGAAGCGGATGCTGTTGCCGAAGGGATCGCGCAGACCGCAGTCGATTCCGTACGGGCGCTCGGTGGGCTCCTCGGTGAACTCGACGCCCCGGCCCAGCAGGGTCTCGTACGTCTTGCGGCAGTCGTCCGTGCTGAAGATGAGCGAGCCGCCCGTGGCACCCTTGGTCACCAGCTCGCGGACCTGCTGTGCCGTCTCCTCCGACATCGCCGGAGGGCCCGGCTTCTCCAGCAGGATCTGGCGCTCCGGGTGTCCCGGGATGCTGATGGTGAGCCAGCGCATGAAGCCCATGTCGACGTCGGCGCTGACCTCCAGGCCGAGCTTGCCGACATAGAAGTCGAGGGCTTCGTCCTGGTCGAGGACGTAGATCTGTGAGTGTGTGATGGCGTTGAACATGTGCCTCACGCTACTGGCCGGACCGGACGAAAACTTATCCAAAACTGCTCAGCCGACGCATGTCGACGGGCGATGGCCGAGGCGCGGATGGTCAGGCTCTCGGTCGCATCCACGCCATCGTGAAGCACGTCGGGACGTCCGCGGCCGCCGCTTGCCTGCGGTATGTCCTCGGCGACCGGCCGACGATGTCGCGGAAGGTGCGGCTGAAGGTCCCCGGACTGCCGAAGCCCACCTCGTAGCAGATGTCCGTCACACTGCGGTCGGTCTCCCGCAGGAGGAACATCGCCCGCTCGACGCGCCTGCGCTGCAAGTAGCGGTGCGGTGTCTCGCCGAACGTGGACCGGAACGTGCGAGCGAAGTGCGCCGCCGACACATGGGCGATCCGCGCGAGCGCCGGAACGTCCAGCGGCTCCCGGTAGGCGCGATCCATCACGTCCCGTGCCCGAAGCATGCGGCGATTGGTCTCTTCCACGGCGCGGCTCACAGCGCCATCACACCACGGTTCCCCGCCCGTCGCGGCCCGCCCGGAACCCTCTCACCGATCGCCGGCCATCGCGGCCAGGCCGTCGTACGTGGACGGATACGCCGGGGACCAGCCCAGCTCGCGTTCGGCCTTCGCCGAGGAGACGCGCATGGTCGTGGTCATCATGGTGTGGGCGTACGACATGGGTTTCGTCAGCCACAGGGGGACGGTCATCGGCTTGGGCTGGCCGAACTGCCGGGCCACGGCGTGGACATGGGCGGCGAAACCCAGGGGTGTGCGGTCGGTGACGTTGTACGCCTGACCGGGGCGACCGTGGTCGACGGCGGCGGCCACCGCGCGCGCCGCGTCGGTGAGGTCGATCCACGGCAGGACGCGGCCGCGGTCGGCAGGCGCGGGGAGCTGCCGCTTGCGCAGCATCGGCAGGAGGGCGTCGGTGCCGCCCGGACCGTAGAAGAGGCCGAAGCGCAGCGCGATTCCTTCCAGTCCTTCGGCTGAGAAGGTGAGCTCCTCTTTGATGCGCATGCCCTCGATGTGCCGTTCGAGTTCGGCCGTGGTGCCGTGCGGGCCGAAGGCGTCGGTCTCCGTGAGGACGTGGTCACCGTGATCGCCGTATCCGTAGCCGAAGACCATCGACTCCGCGACGAAGCGTCGTGCGCCGGTGGCGCGGGCTGCCTCGATGAGGTGGGCGGTGCCCTCGATGCGCAGGACGTTGGTGGCGTGCATGTCGCGGTGGCGCATGGGCGCCTTGCGCAGGGCGGTGGCCGCGTGGATGACCGTGTCGAAGTGCTGCCCGTCGACGGCGCGCAGAGTTGCGTCGCGGTCCATCAGGTCGGCCTGGACGCCGTTGCCCGGGCCCCGGCCGAGACCGGTGACCTTGTGGCCCGCTTCGGTCAGGGCGTGGGTGATGTGGGTGCCGAGGACGCCGGTCGCGCCCGCGAGGAGGATGCTCTGGTTCGTCGTCATACCTGTGCGACGGAACGAGCGGCACGGGATGTGACATCGGGTCGCGCAAAGGTGCGCACAGATCCACCGACAGTGCAGCCGCCTAGGGGGCTTCGGGCGTGCGTACGTACGGCGTCGTGGTCGTCAGGGGTGCGAAGCCCAGGCGGGCCAGGATCGGGCGGCTCTGGTGGGAGGCGTCGACCTGGACGTAGCGGTAGCCGCGGTCCACGGCGACGCGGGCGCGGTGGGCGACGAGGGCGCGGTAGATGCCGCGGCCGCGCCAGGCTTCGACGGTTCCGCCGCCCCACAGACCGGCGAAGCGGGTGCCGGGTACGAGTTCCATGCGGGCCGCGCTGACCGGTGTGTCACCGGCGAGGGCCACGACGGCGACTACGTTGTCATCGTCGCCGGTGAGCTGGGCGAGCAGCTGGTGGCGCAGCCGGGTGCTGTCCGTGCCGAAGGCTTTCTCGTGGACGTCGGCCACGAGGTCGACGCCCGCGCGGTCGGTGACGGGCAGGAGGCTCACGCCGTCCGGCGGTTCGACGTCAAGTGTCAGGTCGCCCACCTCGGCGACCATCACCGTCTCCTCCGGTTCGGCGGTGAACCCGGCCGCCCGCAGGCGCCGCCCGAGGTCCTCCGGCTGGTCGTGCCCGTACAGCTTCCATTCGAACTCACGCCCGAGGTCGGCGTAGTACCGGATCTGCTCGGCGATCGCCGCGTCGGCGCCCGCCTCGTCCAGGTCGGACCAGACCACCCCGTTCCAGCCGTGCTCGGCGCCGACCTGGCGCACCACCTTGTCGACCCGCTCGATCCGGGCACCGGGCCCGTCGGGCCGGGCACCTTCTCGCATGTCCCGATCGAACAGAGCCAGTACCGCTACGTGATCCATGCGCTCACTCCACCATCAGTGGACGCGCACGGCAATGGCATTGCGCCGGGGCGGTGCCGCCCGACCGGCCCCGCCCCCTGCGTCACCCCAGGTCAGGAGCGGGTCAGTTGCGGGTCCACTGCTGGTTGGATCCGCCGTTGCACGACCACAGGTCGATCGCCGTTCCGTTCGCCGTGCCGTGGTTCACGGCGTCCAGGCACAGCCCGGAGATGTTGTTGGTGATGGTCCCGTTGGTGTTGACGGTCCACTTCTGGTTGGTGCCGCCGTTGCAGTCCCACAGGACCGCCTTGGTGCCGTTGGCGGTGCCGCTGTTGTAGGCGTCCAGGCACTTGTTGCCGTAGACGACCAGTTCACCGCGCGCGGTGGAGGTGAAGGTCTGGTTCTGGCCGCCGCCGCAGTCCCAGAGTTCGGCCTGGGTGTTGTTGGTGATGGTGTTCTGGAAGAAGTCGAGGCAGCGCCCCGAGCCGGTGCCGACGATCGCCGTCCCGTTGGTGCCCGGGACGGCACGGACGGCCACCGCGTCGATGTCGGGCGCGGTGCCGGTCGCGGTCCCGAAGGTCACCGTGTTCGCCCCCTTGGCGAGATGGGCGAGGACGGAGACGGTGCGGTACGTGCTCGACGAACCCGTGGGCGGGAAGGCGAGCGTCTGCGTGTACTGGCCGTTGACCTTGAGTGTCGCCTGGCGGGCGGACGTGCCTGCGTTGGCGTAGGTGATGTCGAGGAGCTTCGTCCCCGCGGCGGAGGCGGAGACGCCGGTGAACGTCGGCGTCGTCGCGGTGGTGGTGTCCTCGTACGTCGTCCCGGAGCCCTCGGTGCCGGAGACGGTGAGCAGCACGCCTTCACCGGCGGGCACGGCGGCGGTGTAACTCGTCGCGTAGGAGCCGACGTTGGAGGCGGACCAGAGGTTGCGCACGGCGGCGGAAGCGGTGGTCAGCCCCATGTCCTGCCAGCGGGCGGTGATGTTGGCGGCGGCGGAGGTGCGGTTGAGCAGCAGGACCGCGCGTTTGCCGGTACCGGAGAGGATCTTGCTGTAGACCTGCAGGCCTCTGCTGTCCTCGGCGACCTTGACGCCCTGCAGTCCGCGCGCGTCCTGGTCGACGGCGATGACCTCGGAGTTGGTGAGGATCGAGGCGGTCGACGCGCTCATGGTGGCGAGGTTGTTGCCGGCGAGCAGCGGGGCGCCGGAGATGGCCCACAGGCCCATGTGGGTGCGGTTCTGGGCGGCACTGAGCCCGCTCATGCCGACGGTCATCATGTCCGGGTCGTTGTAGTAGCCGGTGTGCTGGGCGGCCGGGTGCAGCGCCTTGTCGAAGTTGGCCAGGATGTTGGACATCGTGGGGTTGCTGGGCCAGTAGACGATGTCGGTGCTCGTGCGCCACATGGCGCCTGTGCCCGCGGCCCAGTTCCACGGCTTGCCCGTGCCCCACTCGCACAGCGACAGGACGAGCGGACGTCCGGTGACGGCGGTCGCGGCGGTGTTGGCGTCGCGGATCGCCTTGTACGTCGACTCCTGGTCGAGGCCTTCGGCGTCGCCGCCGCACCAGTCGATCTTGAGGAAGTCGAAGCCCCAGTTCTGGAAGGTCTGCAGGTCCTGCTGGTTGTGGCCCTCCATCCCGGTGTTGGGCGCGGCGGGCGTGCCCTCCGGGGTCGGGTAGTAGTAGCCGCAGCCGTTCTTGCCGGCGTCGGTGTAGATGCCGGCCTTGAGTCCCTTGCTGTGGATGTAGTCGGCGATGGCCTTCATGCCGCCGGGCCACTTGGCGGTGTCGACGCTGATGTTGCCGCTGCTGTCGCGGGCGCCCTCCCACCAGCCCTCGTCGATGTTGACGTACTTGTAGCCCGCGGCGGCCATGCCGGAGGAGGCGAGGGCGTCGGCCTGGGCCTTGATGGTGTTGTAGTCGATGTCGCTGGCGAAGCTGTTCCAGGAGGCCCAGCCCATCGGGGCCGGGGCGACCGCGGTCTGGCTGGTGCTCACCGCGGCCGGCTCGATGCCGAGTGGGGCGGTGGTGCGGCCGAGACCTGTCAGTCCTGCGAGGGCGAGGCCGAGGACGGCGCACCGGACGGCGGCACGGCGCAGGAGGCGTCTGAGGCGGGGGGTGTTCCGGGGGGACATGCGGCTCTCCCTTGAGCGGCTTTGTTCGCAGACTCGAACAAAAGTCAACGAGACTCGCCACATAGCAGCGCTCCCATGAGAATCCGTCAAGTCCCGCTTCCATAAAGGGCGTTCGGCTTCGGTCACCTCTCGGCGCACATCCACGCATACGTCTCCGCGCATCCATACGCACACCTCCGCACGCATCCGTCCCCGCAGCTGCGCAGGGGCCCGGTCACCGCGTGCCGTCGGGGATCAACTACCTTCCTGAAGGCACGTACACAGGTTCCGGGAAGAGGGAGAGGACATGCGGGAAGAGGCCATCGTCCAGGCCGCGGAAGGCGTCCATCTCGTGCACGGCAGCAACACGAACTGGATCGTCCTGTCCGAGGGCGGCGCCGTCACCCTGATCGACACGGGCTACCCCGGCGACCGCGCCGAGGTCCTCGCGTCGCTGAAGGCTCTCGGCCACGCGCCCGAAGCCCTGGCGGGCGTGCTGATCACGCATGCGCACAACGACCACCTCGGTTCGGCCGAGTACCTCAGCAGCACCTACGGCGTCCCCGTCCATCTCCACGAGGAGGAACTCCCGCACGCGCGCCGCGAGTTCCTGCACCAGGTCACCGTCGGCCGGGTGCTGCGCGAGGCCTGGCGGCCCGGAGTGCTGCCGTGGGCGGTGCACGCGCTGCGGTCGGGCGGCAAGACGGACGTCCGCATGACACGTCCCGCGCCCTTTCCCGCCCCCGGGCCGCTCGATCTGCCCGGCCGACCGGTGCCGGTGCACACGCCGGGGCACACGGCGGGCCACTGCGTCTACCACCTGCCGGACGCCGGCATCGTGATCTCCGGGGACGCCCTGGTCAGCGGCCACCCCACCGCACGCACCCGCGGACCGCAACTGCTGCCGGCCATGTTCGACACCGAGCGCGCGGCCGCCCTCGCGTCACTCGCCCGTATCGAGTCCCTCGCCGCGGACGTGCTGCTGCCGGGGCACGGCGCGGTGCACCGCGGTTCGGTGCGCGAGGCCGCCCAGCGCGCGCGGGAACTGGCTAGCTGACCGCCCCGACTCCCCCGGCGCCCGGCTGGACCGCCGCGAGATAGGAGCGCAGCGCGTCCCGGTTGCGGGCCAGGCAGTCGATGCGGCTCTGGATGCGGTCGATTTCCTCGCGCAGCAACGCGGCGGTCTCCGGGGTGAGGCACTCGGGATGGAGATGGATCTCGCCGGGGTCCGACAGGAACGGCAGAATGGCGCGGATGATCTCGGTGGTCAGGCCGGAGTCGAGCAGTCCGCGCAGCTGCCGTACGCACCCGACCGCCGACTCGCCGTACTCCCGGTAGCCGTTCTCGGCGCGCTCGGGGTGCAGGAGGTTCTGTTCCTCGTAGTAGCGCAGCATCCTGGTGGGGACGCCTGTGCGGCGCGACAGTTCACCGATCTTCATGGCTCTCCACGGGCTTGCGGTGGCGTTCCGGGATGCTGCTTGCCTTCACACTGATGTGAAGGTTCCAGCATGGTGCCATGTCCACCGCACCTACGGCCAAGGGCACCGCCTTGCGCCACACCTCCGCACTGCCGTGGCCCGGGCTGCTCGCCCTGTCCACGGCGGCCTTCACGGCCGTCATGACAGAACTGCTCCCGGCGGGACTGCTGCCGCGGATGGCGCCGGCCCTGGGCGTCTCCGAGGGGCGCGTCGGGTTTCTCGTGACCGGTTACGCGCTTGCCTCCTTCCTCGCCGCGGTGCCGCTCACGGCCGTGCTGCGCGGACTGCCGCGCCGCCGGGTGCTGATCGGCACTCTTGTGGGCTTCGCCTGCTGCAACGCCGTCACGGCGCTCTCCACGTCGTACGCGCTGACCTTCGCCGCCCGGCTCGCGGCCGGCGTCATGGGCGGCACGCTGTGGGCGATGCTCGTCGGCTACGCGGCCCGCATGGTGCCCGCCGAGCGGCGCGGCCGGGCGATCGCCGTCGTCCTCGCGGGCATCACCCTCGCCCTGTCCCTGGGCGTTCCCGCCGGCACCGTGCTCGCCGGCGCCCTGGGCTGGCGCGCCGCGTTCGCCCTGCCGGCCGTGCTCGCCGCCCTGCTCGTGGTCTGGGTGCGGTGGCAGGTCCCGGACTTCCCCGGCGAGTCGGCCGGCACGCGCGTACCGCTGCGCCGTGTCGCCGCCCTCCCCGGCATCGCACCCATCCTGTCGGTCACACTCTTTCTGCTGCTGGGCCATCAGGTGATGTACACGTACGTGGGCCCGTTCGCGAAGCATGTGGGGTTCGACCACACCGGTCTCGTCCTTGTGGTGTTTGGGCTCGCCACCGTCGTCGGGATCTGGATCGTCGGCATCCTGGTCGACGCGCATCTGCGGCCCACCCTGCTGGCGACGCTCGCGGTGATCGCCGGGGCAATGCTCACGCTCGGTCTCGCCGCGCGCAGTCCCGCCGTCCTGCTGGGCGCGGTCGCCCTGTGGGGCGCGGCCTTCGGCGGGGCGCCGACCCTGATCCAGACCGCCCTGATCGACGCCTCCGGTCCCGTCCACGCGGACCTGGCGACCTCGCTGCAGACCACGGTCTACAACACGGGCATCGCGGCGGGGTCGTTCGCGGGCGGCCTCGTCCTGGAGGGGGCGGGGGCGGCGGGTCTCCCCTGGACGGCGCTGCCGCTGGTCGCGGGCACGCTGGGTGTCGTGCTCGCCGGGCGTCGTCGGGCGTTTCCGGCGCGCCGCCCCGTCGAGGATCAGGCGCCGGACGCGCCCTCGGCGGACATTCCCGCACCCTCCCTTCCAAGCGGGTACATGCCTCCACTTGACGCAGGAGGGCCAGAGGAGCACAGTCGTACATATACGTCGTAAACATACAACGTCAGCACCACGGTTCACGCAGTGACTCACGAGGGGAGCCTCGTCCCATGACGCACGGGGATGCGGCCTCTGTCTCCACCGATCCGACTCCGGTGGAGCGCCACCCCTCGCTGCTCACCAGCGTGCCCACCACGACCTTCATCCTCGCTCCGAGGCTGCGCCGGGTCGGCCCGGCGTCGGCGATCTCCTTGCTGCCGGTCCCCGACGCCACCACCCGCGCACCCTCGGAGCCCCGGGTCACGGTCGCTGCCCACGCGGCCGAACGTCCCGTTCTGCCGCCGTCCTGAGCGGGGTGGCCACCGTGAATGCGAAGTCGTCCCGTGCACGGACCGTCAAGGGTCCGTCGACGGTCCTCGTCACCGGCGGAGCGGGCTTCATCGGCAGTCACGCGTGCGTCGAACTCCTCGACCACGGATACGAGGTGATCGTGGTCGACGACTACTCCAACGGCACACCGCAGGTCTACGCCAGGGTGGAGCGGGTAGCCGGACGCTTCGTCGGTGCCGTCTACGAGCTGGACATCCGTGATCGGCGCGCCCTATCGGCCGTCTTCGACCGACACTCAGTGGACGCCGTCGTGCACTTCGCCGCGCACAAGGCCGTGGGCGAGTCGACACGGATGCCCGTCGAGTACTACGACACGAACGTCGGGGGCACCATCGCCCTGCTGTCCGTCATGCACGCCCATCAGGTGCACCAACTGGTGTTCTCGTCCTCCTGTTCCATCTACGGGGACGCGGGTCGCGGGGCACTCGACGAGGCGACGCCCGCCCGCCCCACCAATCCGTACGCGATGTCCAAGTGGCTCTGCGAACTGATCCTCACCGACGTCTGCCGCCGCTGCCCGGAGTTCGCCGTGCTCTGCCTGCGCTACTTCAACCCGGCCGGCGCCCACCCCAGCGGGCTGCTGGGTGAGGACCCGCGGGGCACGCCCGACAATCTGATGCCGTACGTGGCACAGGTGGCCATCGGCCGCCGGGAGCGGCTGAGCGTGTTCGGCGGCGACTACCCGACGCCCGACGGAACGGCGATCCGCGACTACCTCCACGTCGTGGACACCGTCGAGGCACACCGACTGGCCCTGGACCACCTCGCCGACGGGCCGGGCCTGCGGGTGTTCAACCTCGGCGCGGGCAGGGGCAGTTCGGTACTCGAGGTCATCGACGCCTTCGGTGACGCGTGCGGCAGACCCCTGCCGTACGAGGTCGTCGGGCGCCGCCCGGGCGACGTGGCCGAACTCGTCGCCGACGCGAGCGCCATCGCCCGCGCCTGGGGCTGGCGTCCCGCCCGTGACCTCGCCGCCATATGCCGGGACTCCTGGCGCTTCCAGCAGCTCAACCCCGAGGGCTACGCCGGCTCCGCCCGGCGCCCGAACCCCAAGGAGTGACCGGGCCCCGCCTGCCACGAGATGCAGGCGTCCACCGCCGGTGCCTACGATCTACGAAGGGCCGGACCGAGCGGACGGCCCGGTGTCCTCCGACACGGGGAGGCGCGTGCCATTGCTGCGGGTGCACCGGCTGACGGCCATGTACGTCGTGCTGGTCTCGGTCGCCACGATCGTCTACATGACCGTCCCCACGGCCCGCGCGCCCCTGTGGGCCGTCATAGGACTTTCCGGCGTCCTCGCCCTGTCGACCGGCGTCGTCCTGCACCGCCCCGCGCACACATGGCCCTGGTGGCTGCTCGCGGGCGGACTGCTCACGTTCGCCGCGGGAGACACGTACTACAACGTCATGGAGCAGTACTTCAACGCGGCCAACCCCTTCCCGTCCCCGGCCGACGCGCTCTACCTCTCGACCTACCCACTCCTCGCCGCCGGGCTCTTCGGCCTCATCCGGTACCGATGGGTGGGCCGCGACCTGCCGAGCCTGCTGGACGCGTTGATCTTCACCGCCGGTCTCGCCCTGCCGGTGTGGGTGTTCCTCGTACAACCGCTCACGCAGGTGGAAGGCATGACCTGGCAGCAGCGCGCCATCAGCATCGCCTACCCGCTGGGCGACGTACTGGTGCTCGCGCTCCTGGCCTGTCTGCTCGCGCCCAGCCCCACACCCGGGCACATTCCCGCCGTGCACCTCCTCGTCCTCGGCACCGTGACGCTGCTCGGCTTCGACATCGCGTACGGGATTCTGCAGCTCAACGGGTCCTGGCAGGCCGGGACGCTGGTCGACTCAGGCTGGATCGTCTTCTACACGGCCTGGGGACTTGCCGCCCTGCATCCGTCGATGGTCGAGCTGACCGCCTCCGCACACCGGCGGCAGTCCCTGCTGCCACCACCACGCAGGCTGCTGCGGCTCACGGCGGCCACCCTGATCGCGCCGGGCATTCTGCTGTACGAGGGTCTGCAGGGCTCTGCCCAGGACGCGGCGGTCATCGCGATCTTCTCCGGTGTGCTCTTCCTGCTGGTGATCCTCCGCCTCACGGGCATGGTCGTGGCCCACCGCAAGGCCATGGCACGGGAACGGGCACTGAACACGGCGGCCGCCTCCCTCGTGTCAGCGATGCAGCTGGAGGAGATCGCCGAGACCTGCCATCGGGCGGTCGGCGCCCTGCTCGGGCCCAAGGTCCCGCACGGCACACTCCTGCTCCCGCCCGACCACGCATCCGGCCCGGCAACGAACCGATCACGCCTGGTGGCCTCCACCGAACTCGAACCAGCAATCGCCGCCCGGCTCGGCGACCCGCCGACCGCCCTCGTGTGCTCCATGAGCCCGACCGACCGTCCCTCGGGCGAAATACCGGGTCTGCTGCTGGCGGCGGGTCCCGAGAAGCAACTCGCCGAGACGCGCGGCACGCTGGAGATCCTGGCCTCACACGCGGGCCTGGCCATGGAGCGCATCGCACTGCGCCAGGAGATCATCCGGCAGGAGAGCGAGGCGTACTTCCGCACGCTGGTGCGCGACACCTCTGATGTCATCCTCATCGTCGAGGACGACAACACGGTGCGGTACGCCAGCCCGTCCGCGCAGGCCATGTTCGGTGCGGCGCAGCTCATCAACGCGCTCCTGCCGGATCTGGTGGACCCCCGCGATCGCGAGCGGGCGGCGCGCGCACTCGCGGCCATGCGAAGCGGAGGACAGCCCGAGACGCACGACCACTGGTGGATGCTGCGGGACGGCGTGCGCATCGAGGTCGAGGTGCGCTGCAGCAACCTGCGCGACGAGCGCACCGTGGGCGGGCTTGTCGTCACCCTGCGGGACGTGACCGAACAGCGCCGCCTGGAACAGGAACTGACACAGCGTGCCTTCCACGACTCGCTGACCGGTCTGCCCAACCGGACGCTGCTCCTGGAGCGAATCGAGCGCGCGCTGCTGCGCGGCCTGCGCGAATCGACACTCACCTGTCTGCTCTTCATCGACCTGGACGACTTCAAGCTGGTCAACGACACGTTGGGGCACTCGGCCGGCGACCACCTGCTGATCTCCGTCGGCGAACGGCTCTCGGAGACCCTGCGGCGCAGCGACACGGCGGCCCGCCTCGGCGGGGACGAGTTCGCCGTGCTGATGGAGGACGCGAAGGAACCGCTCGACGCCGAGCTGCTGGCGGCCCAGGTCATCCAGACCCTGAGCAGGCCGTTCAATCTGCCCGAGGAATCCGTGAGCGTCTACGCCAGCGTGGGCGTCGCCACGGCCCGGGACAGCACGGACGCGGAGGAACTGCTCAGCCATGCCGACCTCGCCCTCTACGCGGCGAAGGCGGCGGGCAAGCGCCAGTGGCGCCGCTTCCAGCCCCGGCTGCGGGTGCAGATGGTGGAGCGCCACGATCTGCAGGCCCGCCTCAACAGCGCCATCGCCGGCGAGGAGTTCGCGTTGCGCTACCAGCCGGTCGTGGACATCACCGCGGGCGAGGTCGTCGGCTTCGAGGCGCTGGCCCGCTGGCCGCGTGCCGCCCGGGACCCGGTCCCGCCGGAACAGTTCATCGCGCTCGCCGAGGAGACCGGGCACATCACCTCGCTGGGCGCCTGGGTCCTGGAGAACGCCACCGCCGACATCGTGGACCTGCAACGCCTGACCGAACCAGCCGCTTCGCCGTACATCAGTGTCAATGTGTCCGCCCGGCAGTTCCGGGACACCGGCTTCCTGGACCAGGTGCGCAAGGCGCTGGAGACGCCCGGTCTCGCCCCGGGGTCGCTGCAGCTGGAGCTCACCGAGACGGTGATGATGGGCCGGGACGCGCAGATCCAGGCGGTGCTGGCCTCGCTGAAGGACCTTGGGGTCCACATCGCGGTCGACGACTTCGGCACCGGCTTCTCCTCGCTGGGCTATCTGCGGGAGTTCCCCGTCGACGTACTGAAGATCGACCGTTCGTTCATCAGCGACATCACCCAGGACAGCCGGCAGGGCGCGCTCGTCGAGGGGATCGTCAACATCGCCGACTCGTTGGGCCTGGAGGTGATCGCAGAGGGGATCGAGGACTCCGCCCAACGGGATCTGCTGGCCGACATGGGTTGCAGGTTCGGGCAGGGCTATCTTTTCGCGCGGCCCATGACGGTGGAGCAGAGCGAGTTCCTGCTGCGGCAGCGCGACGGCACGCAGTTCGCGTCGGCGGCGGACGGGGCACCAGGCATCGCGGGGGCGAGAGGATCGCCCGGCGCCCGGCGGCGGGAGAGGATCTCGGTGGTCTCGGGCGGGGCCCGGCCCCCGGGCGCCCGCGGCGACCCGCGCTCGGGCGAGCTGGAACACCTGCGGCGGACCAGCCCCATGAGCGACGCGGTCCTCGACGAGGTGCGCGGCCGTCACATCCGCAGCGCGGACCACTGGCTGATCGACTTCGCCTCGTGCAACTACCTCGGATTCGACTGGGATCCGGAGGTCATCGAGGCGATCGAGCCCGCCGTGCGCACGTGGGGCACGCATCCGAGCTGGTCACGGCTGATCGGCAGTCCGCGCCTGTACCCCGACATCGAGGAGCGGCTCGCCGCTCTCCTCGGTGCACAGGACACCCTTCTGCTGCCCACCGCGACCCTCATCCACGCCTCCGTGATCCCTGTGCTGGCGGAACGCGGACATGTCTTCGTCGAGGCGACGGCTCATCGGACCGTGTACGACGGCGCGCTCGCCGCCCGGACACGGGGCGCGACGCTGCAGCGCTTCCACGCGGAACGGCCCGACGAGCTGGACGCGATGCTGCGCTCCCTGCCCCGGTCCTCGCCGCGTCTGGTGTGTCTGGACGGTGTCAACAGCATGAGCGGGAACATCCCCGACCTGCCACGACTGGCCGACATCTGCCGGGGCCGGGGCGCCACGCTGTACATCGACGACACGCACGGCTTCGGCGTCATCGGCCAGCGCGGGCCGCACGAGTTGTCTCCGTACGGAATGCGCGGCAACAGTGTCGTCCGGCACACGGGCGAGACCTACGACGGCATCGTGCTCGTCGGCGGCTTCTCCAAGGCGTACTCGTCGCTGCTGGCCTTTCTCGCCCTGCCACCCGCTCTCAAGGACCGCCTCAAAACGGCCGCGGCGCCCTACCTCTACTCGGGCCCCTCGCCCACGGCGTCCCTGGCCACGGCACTGGCCGGGCTGGATGTCAACGACCGTCGTGGGGACGTCATCCGGGCCGAGCTGCACCGCAAGACCGCCCGGGTGCTCGGACACCTGCACACGCTCGGAGTGGACACCCTCAACACGGACGGACTGCCGATCATCGAGATCCCCCTGGCGAAGGCGTCCGATCTCGACGCGGTCGCCCGGTTCCTGTGGGACGAGGGCATCTACGTGACCTTGGCCGCCCACCCGCTCGTGCCTCGCGACCGGGTCGGCTTCCGCGTCCAGATCACGGCCCTCAACTCCGAGGAGGACATCGACCGGCTCACCGTCACGCTCACCCGGCTCTCCGAACGCTTCGCGCTGCGGCCGGGGAGCTGACTTCGGTATGCCGACCCTCAACGACGACGTGGACTGGGACAGTTGGCCGGTCGCGGACTATCTCGCGGAGAACTACCGCGAGCTGCACCCCTGCGACGCCGCCGTCATCGCCCACCACTCCGCGTTCTACCGCCGTCTCGCCCCGGACAGCATCGAGCGCTCCGTCGAGTTCGGCGCCGGGCCGAACCTGTACCCGCTGATGCTCGCCGCTGCCGCGAGCCGCCGCATCGACGCCGTCGAGGCCGGCGCCGCGAACGTCGCCTATCTGCAAAGGCAGTTGAACCGGGCCCCCGAGGCGAGCTGGCTCCCGTTCTACACGCACTGCCGAAACCTCAACCCGGATCTGCCGACGACGCTGGCACGAGCACTGTCACGCGTCCTCGTCGTCCACCAGGACGTCCGGGCTCTGCCGTCCGGCGGATACGGTCTCGCCTCCATGCACTTCGTCGCCGAAGGCGTCACCGAGGACTTCGCGGAGTTCACGGAGTTCTGCCGGCGCTTCGCCCGCTCCGTCGTACCGGGCGGGCACCTGGTCGCCGCCTTCATGGAGAACATGCCCACCTACCGAATCGGCCCGGCATCGAAGTGGCCGGGCTGCCCGGTGAACCCGGACGTCATCACCGAGGTGTTCACCCCCCTCACGCAGCAGCTCGCGGTGACCCGCATCGACGCCGACCCGACCCTGCCGGACTACGGCGACTCCGGCATGGTGCTGCTCACCGCGGTCTCGGCGTCGCCTTCTGCAGGGTGAGCGCCGTCTCGACGAGCGCGATGTGACTGAACGCCTGTGGTGCGTTGCCCAGTTGACGGCCCTCGACCGGATCCCACTGCTCCGAGAGCAGTCCGACGTCGTTGCGGATCGACAGAACCCGCTCGAACACGTCGTACGCCTCATCCACGTCACCGATCGCGGCCAGTGCCCGCGCGTACCACAGCGAACACGCCACGAACGCGCCTTCCCGGCCGGGGGCACTGTCGTCGCACGCGAACCGGTGCATGAACCCGTCGCGCCGCAGCGCCCCCATGGCACGCACCGTGTCCCGCACCCGTGGGTCGGCGGCCGGCAGGAAGCCGAGGCTGGGCATGAGCAGGGCCGCGGCGTCAAGGGCGGACGAGTCATAGGCCTGGACGAACGACCGCTGCCCGGCGTCCCAGCCTCGCAGGCACACCTCCCGCCCCACCTCGTCGCGCATGGAGTGCCAGGTGCCCGGCACCTCGGCTCCGAGCCGTTCCCCCAGCGCGAGCGCACGGTCTGCGGCCACCCACACCATGACCTTCGAGTGGACGAACTGCCGTGCGGGACCGCGTACTTGCCACAGTCCCTGATCGGGGTCCTGCCAGTGCATCTGGAGGAAGCACATCAGGTCCTTCACCAGGCACCACACATGTTCGGGCAGCGGGATGCCCGACCGCTGCGACAGCCAGAGCGCGTCCAGCACCTCGCCGTACACATCCAGCTGGAACTGGCCCATCGCGGCGTTCCCGAACCGCACCGGGCGTGATCCCTCGTAGCCGGGCAGCCAGGGGGCTTCCGTCTCCGGCAGCAGCCGCTGGCCCGCCACGCCGTACACGGCCTGGAGTTCGGCGGGATCACCGGCGATGGCGCGGACGAGCCAGTCGAGCCAGGCCGCCGCCTCCTCCCGATAGCCACTGCGCAGGAGGCAGGAGAGGGTGAGGGTGGAATCACGCAGCCAGCAGAAGCGGTGGTCCCAGTTGCACTCTCCTCCGATACGTGCGGGAAGCGAGCTGGTGGGAGCCGCGATGATGCCGCCTGTGGGTGCGTAGGTGAGCGCCTTGAGGGTGATCAGGGAGCGCACCACCGACTCTCGCCACGGGCCCTGGTAGCGGCACTGTGCGGTCCAGTGCCGCCAGAAGTCCCCGGTCTCCTTCAGCGCCGTGTCCGGGGGTACGCAGAAGGGGGCGGGCAACTCCGTCAGATGCGAGGGCGCCCAGACCAGCGTGAGGGCCAGCCGGCGCCCGGCGGTGACGGTGAAGTCGTACACCGTGGACTCCTCGTCGCCGGCTTCCTCTACCGGGCCGTCGGCGCCCAGCCAGACCGAGTCGGGTCCGGCGACGGCGACGGTGCAGTTGTCGGTGACGCGGGTCCAGGGAGCCACCCGGCCCTGGTGGAAGCGCAGCCGCAGGGTGCTGCGCATGGGTACGGCACCGGTGAGTCCCTCGACCACCCGTACCAGGCAGGGCAGTTGGGTACGCGGGGGCATGAAGTCCGTCACCCGCACCGTCCCCGACGCGGTCTCCCACTCCGAGTCCAGGACGAGCGTGTCCGAGCGGTAGGAGCGGCGCGTGCACACGGTGCCGCCCGCGGGGGAAACCCGCCAGAAGCCGTTGTCCGGCGCGCCGAGCAGCGCGGCCAGACAGGCCGGCGAGTCGAAGCGCGGCAGGCACAGCCAGTCGACGGACCCGTCCCTGCCGATCATGGCAGCGGTTTCCAGGTCGCTGAGGAGGGCGTAATCCTCGATGGGTCTACTCATGATCGGATTACGCCGTCGTGCACTTGGCCGCTTCTCCACGGTACGCCCGTTTCGGGTGCCTGGCGCTGACGGTTCGGAGCGACTGCGCGGTCGGCCTGCGGGCCCTTGGGAAACTCGTCGCCGGGCCCGCTAGGCGAAGCGGTCGAGGAGGGCGTCCAGACCGGCGGCCAGACCCTCCGGGCCGCCGTGCTCGGCGAGGGCCGGGGCGGCCTCGCGGAGCCGGGGGAAGTCCTGCGACGGCATGCGGTGCAGGCCGAGGCGGAAGGCGGGCTCGGACTCCTCGGGGTTGTCCACCATGGCGCGCAGCTCCACCGACACGTAACCGAGGAGCCAGGCGGTGAAGGCCCGGAAGACGGCCGCGGCGCGGTTCTCGTCGAGGCCGGCCTCTTCGAGCAGAGCCAGGACGCGTTCATGGTCGCGCAGGACGGCCTCGGGGCGCCGTGCCAGCGGAACGGCGAGCATGCGGGTGGCGAGCAGCGGCACGACCTCGGGGTGGGCGAGGGCGACTTCGTAGGTCGCGAGCGCGATGCGCTGCAGCCCGGTGCGCCATTCGGGGGCCGCCGCCGTGGGGCGCGCGGTCCGGGGCGAGGGCTCGCCGGGCGCGGAGTCCAGACGGTCCTCCAGTTCGAGGTAGAGGGCCTCGACGAGACCGTCGAGCAGGGCGTCCTTGCTGGGGGCGTACCGGTACAGGGCCATCGCCTCCACGCCGAGCTCCGCCCCCAGGCGGCGCATGCTCAGCGCCGACAGCCCCTCGCGGTCGACCAGCTCCAGCGCGGCCGCCAGTACGCGTTCGCGACTCAGCCGGCCGTATCGGCCGCGGTCGCTGGCGCGTCGGGCCGGACCGGAACCCTGCTCCTTCGCCATGTCTCGCCTCCAGAAATGAGTCTGGGCCACATCACCGCGGGCGGGGCCCTTTGTCCCGGACGTGTTCCCCGCCGCTTGACTGCATGCGGCAACCGGGGCAAGGTGTACGTATACGGTGTAAATATACAGCAATAGAGGACGACACCGTCGGGACACCCCCAACCGCTCCGGAAGCGGGGGAGCACTGAGATGACAGTCCATCGGTCCCACATCCCGCGCGTGCCCTTCGCCGTGACCGAGATCAGCCCGGAAGCCCGGCGGGCAGCCGAGCGCGTTCTCGCCTCGGGATGGGTGACCACCGGACACGAGACGGAACTCTTCGAGCAGGAGTTCGCCTCCTATGTCCGGGCCGGTCATGCCGTCGGGGTGAGTTCCTGCACAGCGGCACTCGAACTGGCGCTGCGCGCTCTGCGGCTGCCGGCCGGCGGCCGCGTGCTGATCCCGACGGTGACGTTCTGCGGCGCGGCCCAGGCGATCCTGCACGCCGGGCTTCGTCCGGTGCTGGTGGACGTCGATCCGCGCACGGGGATGCCCACCGCGGCCACGGTCGCCGAGGCGTCCCGGGCCTGCGGATGCGCCAACGCGATGATCGTCCTGCACTTCGCGGGGGCTCCGGCGCCGGTCGCCGAGCTGGCCGAGGCCGCCCGGCTCCCGCTGTCGCTGGTCATCGAGGACGCCGCGCACGCCCTCGGGACGTCGGTGGGCGACCACCCCGTCGGCGCTCTCTCCGCGGCGGCCTGCTTCAGCTTCTACGCCACCAAGAACCTGCCCATCGGCGAGGGCGGCATGGTGACCACGGACGACGAGAGCATCGCCGGACGCATCCGCCGCGCACGCCTGCACGGTATGTCCGCCGACGCCTGGCGCCGCGACCTGCCGGGCGCCGACTGGCGCTACACGGTCGAGGACGCTGGCCTGAAGGCCAACATGACGGACGTGCAGGCCGCCATCGGGCGCGCCCAGCTGCCCCACGTCGCCGACTGGCAGGGGCGGCGCCACGCGGCAGCCGACCGGTACGCGGTCGGTCTGGACGGCATCCCCGGGATCGAACCCCTCGACGTCCCCACCCGCGGCACACATGCCCGGCACCTCTATCCGGTGCGGGTCCTGGAGGAGTACGGGACCGGGCGCGACGAACTGATCGAGCGGCTCGCGGAGTGCGGGATCGGCACGTCCGTCCACTTCATCCCGCTGCACCGCATGCCGTACTTCCGCCGGTCCACGACCCTGCCGCCGGGAGGTCTGCCCGGAGCCGACGAACTGTTCCCCCAACTGCTCTCGCTGCCTTTGTACCAGGGCCTCACCGCGGACATGGTCGACCAGGTCTGCTCCGAGCTTGCCCGGCTCGCCCGACCACACCGCAGTGCACCGTCCGCTCCGAACCCGCGGCGGCCCGAGGAACTGCGCACCCTCGTGATCGGCGCCGGGGAGGCGGGGCAGGCACTCGCCCGCGACCTGGCGCGGACCCCCGAGTTCGGGCTGGCCCCGGTGGGTTACCTCGACGACGACCCGGTCAAGCAGAGCGCCGGGAGCATCGGGGACCTGCCCGTCCTGGGGAACCTGGAAGACACCAAGGCGGCCGCGCTCGAACACCGGATCGACGCGGTGGTCGTGGCCATCCCCGGGTTGAGCCCGGAGCGGTTCCGGGAGGTGGCCGAGGCCGCCGAGGCCACGGGGGCGAGCGTGCGCTACCTCCCGTCCTTCATCGCCGCCCTGCGCCGGGACGTGGCGGGCAGCGACATGCGCGCGCTGGACGTGCACCAGCTGATCGGCCGCAACGAGATCCATGTGGTCAGCCCCGAGGCCCGCTCCACGGTCGCCGGACGCCGGGTCCTGGTGACCGGGGCCGGGGGGTCCATCGGAAGCGAACTGTGCCGGCAGGTCCGTGCCTTCGGCCCGAGCCGGCTCTTCCTGCTCGACCACGACGAGTCGAACCTGCACCGGTTGCAACTGGAGCTGTACGGCGACGCGCTGCTCAGCGACGACATCGTGATCTCGGACATCCGTGACCGGCCCCGCATCGACCAGATCTTCCGCGAGCTGCGACCCGAGGTCGTCTTCCACGCGGCCGCCCACAAGCACCTCCCGCTGCTCGAACGCCATCCCTGCGAAGGCGTGAAGTCGAACGTGATGGGGACACAGCACCTGGTCCGCGCCGCGGCGGCGTGCGGCACCGAGCGGTTCGTGCTCATCTCCACGGACAAGGCGGCCGATCCCGTCTCGGTGCTCGGCGCGACGAAACGCCTGGCCGAACTCATCGTGCAGGAAGCCCAGCAAAGCGCCCCCGCCGGGACGGTGTTCACCGCCGTCCGCTTCGGCAATGTGCTGGGCAGCCGCGGCTCGTTGCTGTCCGTCGTGGCCGAACAGCTGGGCTCGGGCGGCCCGGTGACGGTCACCCACCCGGACGTGACGCGGTTCTTCATGACCATCGAGGAGGCCGTCGGTCTTGTCCTGGAGGCGGCCCGGATGGCCGAGGGCGGTGAGGTGTTCGTCCTGGACATGCACGATCCGGTACGGATCGTGGACCTGGTCCGCAAGTTCGCCCAGTCGGTCAACGTGCCGGACGTGGACATCCGCTTCACCGGCCTGCGCCAGGGCGAGAAACTCAACGAGACGCTGTTCTCCCGGCACGAGAGCCACACCCGCACGTCGCATCCGCAGATCCTCGCTGCGACGCCCTCCCGACGCCGCAACGGCCGCGGGGCCCTGTCGGAGCGGCTCCCGGGCCTCTACGCCACGGCGCAGCACAACGACGCCACTGCCGTACGCCGGGAGCTGGCCGGCCTTCTCCCGGGCTTCCCGGCATCAGCCGCGTCGCCGCCGCACACCGCCATGACCGCCCCTTACCCGGACGGCTTCTGATGTCCGCGCGGCGCTCGTGGCCCGCGTGGCCGCCACGGCCGAGGCCGGCGACACCTCGGAGGCGGCGCCACGTCGTGCGCACCCTGATCGTCTGCGGGCTGACGGCCGTGCTCGCCCTGGCCGGACTGGTCGTCGGCGGAGTCTGGTGGGGAACGGACCACTACGGCGACCAGGTCGCCAGGATTCCGCACGCCTTCCCCAGCGGCCCTCGCCCGCACAAGCCGCCGGGCAACACCGGAGGCACCACCTTCCTGCTCGCGGGTGTCGACCGCCGCTCGGACAAGCCGACCACCGGCCGTGATGCCCAGACGGCACTGTGGCAGTACGGCGCACAGCGCAGCGACACGCTGATGCTGGTGCACTTCAGCGCCGACGAGCGCCGGGCCGACATCGTGTCGATACCGCGCGACAGCTGGGTTCCCATCCCCGGCCACGGATCCGCGAAGATCAACGCCTCCTTCTCGTGGGGCGGACCGGCCCTCCTCGTGCAGACCGTCGAGCAGCTCACCGGCGCCCGTATCGACCACTTCGGCATCGTCGACTGGTACGGCTTCAAGTCCCTCACCGACGCGGTCGGCGGCGTACCGATCACCGTCCACGAGAACTCGTACGACTCCGAGCAGCATCTCGGCTTCAAGACCGGCACCCACACCATGAACGGCACGGAGGCCCTGTCGTACGTGCGACAGCGCCACGGTCTGCCCGGCGGTGAGCTGGACCGCATCCGACGCCAGCAGCAGTTCCTGCGCAGCCTGGTGGGCGAGATGCGCGGCGAGATCAGCGTCACCAATCCGCTCGGCATCGCCAGAATGCTGGACACGATCACCCGCACGGTGAGCGTCGACGACAACATGTCCAACGCCGATCTGCGCGACCTCGTCCTCGGCCTGCGCCATCTCAACACCTCCGACGCCCACTTCGGCATCGCGCCGATCGTGCATCCGCAGATGATCCGGGGGCAGTACGCGCTGATCCTCAACCGGGAGAAGCTGCGGGCGCATTGGCGTGCGGTCGAGACGGGAGACCTGTCATGAACGGGCGTCGGCCGATGTCCGGTGACTCCACGGCACTCTCTGCGGGCTCCGAGGAGTTCGTCGTCGGCCCGCAGTCACGCAGGCGTGTCCTGGTCATCGGTCAGCTGGACGGTTTCGGCAACAGCCTCAAGCCCGTCGCGATCGCGCGGTTCCTGCGGGAACGCGGGCATGAGGTGCGGTTGGTGGACACATCAGGACTCAGCAGGGCCTCCACCTCGGCCGGGTTCCGCGGAAAGCTGCCGGCCCCCGACGCCGGGAAGATCGCCCTGTACGTGAACGAGGTGCTGTCGATGCTGATCAGGCGCTACGGAGGTCGGAGCAGACACTTCCTCTCGTACTACACCCTCGTCGCGGACCAGCGCATTCGCCGCGCCGTTCTGCGGCGCGCGCTGCCCCTCGACGATTTCGACCTGGTCATCTGCGAGACCCCGAACAACGCCTGGGTGCTGACAGCCGCCACCAAGAGCCACACGATGTACGACTGCCCCACGCCCTGGGCGGACGACGTCCACCTCCAGGGCAAGGTGACCGAGCGGCAGCACGTCCGGCTCCGTCAACGGGAGATCCGTCTCTGCGAGAGCGTCGACCATCTGGCGTTCCACTGGGAGTCGTACGCCCGATACGCGAGGGAGCAGTACGGTCTCAGCGGCCGGAACCTGATGACACTGAACTTCGGCTGCACACCTGCCGACCCCTCCCTGCGGGCCAGGTTCGAGGATCCGCCGCGCATCGTCTACCTCGGCCACCTGGGCCTTCGCTTCATCGACCTTCCCCTCCTGGCACGGCTCTCCGCGCTGTACCCGATCGACGTGTACGGAGGTCCGCCGCCCGATCCGAAGCTGGGGCTGCGGTACCTCGGCTACGGCACACCCGACAGCCTGCGGAACTACCAGATGGGCCTGATCACCTGCAGTCAGGATCTGTTGATGAAGGAGGGGTTCTCGGCCAAGCACCTGACGTACCTGGCGCATGGGCTGCCCGTCCTCGTCCCGGCATGGCGGCGCAATGTCGACGTCCTGCGCGGCACGGTGACCTACACCGAGGCGACCTTCCGCCAAGTGGTCGACGGGCTCGGTGACAGGGCACTGTGGCAGGCGAAGAGCGACGAAGCGTACGAGCAGGCACATCACCTGTCCTGGGACCGGACGCTTCTCCCCCTGGACTCCTTGTTGCAGCGCGTGCCTCGCGTCGATCGACCGCCCTGCCCGGTCGGCGGATGACATGAGGGAGAGCACGGATGACTCCCCCACGGACGACGGCACGCTGTCCCCCGGCGAACTGAAGCACCGCGCGGCTTCGGGCGTCTTCATCGTCGCGACGCGCGGCGTGGTCATCATGGCCCTGGGGCTCATCGGCAATGTCGTGGTCGCCCGGGTGCTCGCTCCTGACGACTTCGGTGTCGTCGCCATCGGCATGTCCGTGGTCTTCTTCTCCCAGCTGATCTCCGATGGCGGCCTGGCCGCGGGGCTCATCCGCCGTGCCGAGCCGCCGACTTCGGCGGAACTCGGAGCCTTCAGCGCGTTCCAGCTCTCGGTCACCGGCGTGGTCGCTGTGACCGCAGTGGCCGTGGCCCTCGTCTGTCCCTTCGGTGAAGTCGCCTGGGTCACCGCGGTCATGGTGGCTTCCATGCCCTTCGTCGCCCTGCAGTTCCCAGGGCGGATCCTGCTGGAGAGGGATTTGCGCTACCGGCGCCTCGCGGCGGTCGAACTCCTCCAGTCCCTCTGTTTCCAGGCCTGGGCCGTGGGCACCGTGGTGGCCGGGTTCGGCGTGTGGGGACTGGCGACGGCGACCGTCGTCCGTGCCGTGGTCGGCGCGATCGCGATGGGCTTCGCGTGCCGGGAGGGGTTGGTGCGGCCCCGGTTCTCCATGCATCTCATCAGGCCTCTCGTCGGCTTCGGCCTGCGCTTCCAGGCCGTCAACGCCGCCTGGATCGTGGGAGAGCAGTCGCTCAACGTATCCGTGGGCGTGATCGGCGGCAGTGCCGCGCTGGGCCTGTGGGTTCTCGGCAGAAGGGTGCTGGAGGTTCCTTACCTGCTCATCACCACCTTGTGGCGCGTGTCGTTCCCCACCATGTCCAAACTGACCGCCGCGAAGGCAGAGGTGGGCCCGCTCATGGAACGCTCCGTGGGCATGGCCGCGGTGGGCATCGGATTCGTGCTGACCGGGATCGCGGGCGGCGCTCCCGGGCTGATCCCAGGGCTCTTCGGGCAGCAGTGGCGCGACACGAGCGCCATCCTTCCCGGTGCCTGTCTGGCGGTGGCCATCAGCGGGTCCGTCTCGGTGGCAACCCAGGGATACCTCTATGCGGTGGGCGACGTCAGCGCGGTCCTGCGAGCCGAGATCACGCAGTGGCTCACGTTGTCCCTCGTCGCGCTGCCCCTGCTCCGGGCGATCGGCGTCGCCTCCATCGGAGTCGGCTGGTTCATCGCCGCGGTGCTGCAGTCCACCGTGCTCGGCCGGGCGACCACGCGACGCGTCCCCACCAGGTTCCTGCGCCCGCTGCTCCCCCCGATCCTGGTCGGTCTGTGCTCTTCGTCGTTCGGGTGGGCGATCACCGTGAAGGCCGGCGAGGATCTGACGGGCGGTGCGGCAGGCGCGGCCTCCGCAGTGGCGATCTTCGCGGCCGGCCTGGCCGTGGTCGACCGTCGCCTGCTGGAGGAGACGTCCCGCCTCGCCCGCTACGCGATGCGGGCAGCGCTGCCGCGCGGAGCACGGGCCTCCGCTTGAGGGCTCTCCAGGAGCGTCCTCAGTGGCTCCAGGGTCCGGTTCCAGTCGAGGCGCAGCGCTTGTTCGTACGCTTCGTCACTGACCGCCTGCCACTGGGCCCGCTGACTCAGCCTGCCCAGGACGTCACCGAAGTCCGCCTCGGTGTACGGCACCGACCCGCGCAACAGATCGAGGTGGCGTCGCCAGGCGGGAACCAGGACGGGCAGCCCGTGCGCAAGATAGTGCAGGTGTTTCGCCGAGAAGCCCTCCTGGCGGATCGGGTCCCGGGTGCAGGTGATCAGCCCCAACTGGTACTGCTGCAGGACGTCAGGTGTGGCGTAGCCCCGGTAGTTGAGGCCGAGAGACGGATCAGGCGGTGGGCCTCCGTAGACATCGATGGAGGGGTACTGCCGGCTCAGGCGTGCGAGCATCGGCAGGTTGACGAACCGGGAACTGAGCGATCCGAGATAGGCCACGCGCGGCGGGTCGGAGAAGCAGGCTCGTTGTGCCGAGGGAGTGCATCCCCAGTTGAGCTGCAGAAAATTCCGTCCGCTGATGCCGTAATGGGCCATCGCGTAGCGGCCGTACGATTCCCAGCTGAAGGACAGACGGTCCATGGACTCCAGGAACTCTGTCTCCCAGCGACGGAACTTCCGGTGTTGTCGCCGGGTGAGCCGGCCCTCGTGAAAGACCTCGTCCGCCCAGGGGTTGGGGCAGTCGTAGAGGGTTTCCGCGGAGACACCGGTCGTCAACAGCCCAGCGTCGTAAGGCGTCTCGACTATGACGAGGTCGAACCGATCAGGTTCGAGTTCCTTCTTGAGAATGCGACGGCGCAGATGGTGATCCGCCAGGAGAACGTAGTACGACAGATGCCGGCGCCCAAAACTCCACCGGCGGGTCAGCACCTTCGAGGCGACATCGTTCGCGTACAGCGCCAACCGCTCGGGCCTCACGGAACCGGGAAGCATTCTCCCGAGGGAACCCTGCTCGCCGGACGCGCGCGCGAGACAGCTGGTGTCCTTCAGGTGTACTTCGTGACCGCACTCCCGGAGAAACTTCTCGATGGCCATGGGCTTGACGCTGTTTGCGTATCCATCCAACTGCGCCACGATCAAAACACGCTTGGACCGCATGACACTGGACCTTTCGTTCCCGTGGCAATGGGGCCTCCTCCCTCCCGAGGAGGAGCTCGTTCCAGCTTCGGTCGGCATCCCTCAGCAATGCATGTTTACATTGTAAATATACAGTCCAAGGCTGGACCCGACCAGGCGGACACCTATACCGAAGACAGTCGACAACGGGGAGCATCCCGTCGGCTCGGAGTGTACGCTTACAGTGTAAACGGAGACGAAATGCGGCCCTCAGGAACCCACCCGGGCAACGGCATCCAGTAACCGGACCAGCATGCGAAGGACCCAGCATGTCGTGGCAGGCACAGCACTCGACGGCACTTCTCCTGGGCATCGTCACCCTGGTGGCGCTGATCCCCATCCTGATTGCGGCCCGCAGAGCTCATACCTTCGGCGACTGGGATCTCACGTCGACCTATGTGTTCGCCGTCGGGGTCACAGGCACCCTGCCCGTCGCCCTCCTGATTGCGCGATCCGGCCAGCCGGAACGCCTCGACCTCCGGGGGAACATTGTCGTAGCGATCCCCGGGTGGGTCTCGCTCGCCGGACATTCACTCGAAGCGCTGCTCGCCGCCGTGTCCATTGCCTTTCTGGTCACCAGGCTTCTGCGCGGGGCCCAGCCCAATTTCGCGCCCTGTATCGCGATCGTGCTGGTCACGGTGCTCGCCTTCTCCGACGGACTCAACGGACGCCAGGTCTTCGGATCACAGCAGCTCGTCCTGATTGCGGTCCTCCTGGCCGCCACCGTCGCACGACACGGACGGTCCGCCTTTCTCGGGGCGGCGGCCTGCTCACTGCTGCTCGCCGTGCTGAGCGGGATCGAGGCACTGGTGCGGTCGAGCAGCGTCCTGCATGAATGCCGGGAAGACAAGTGCGGCCTCTTCGGTGTTCTCTTCAGAGGGGTCTTCACCAACGAGAACACGTTCGGCCTGCTCATGGCCCTGTCCATACCCTTTGTCTGGCTCGCGCTGCGAGGACGGGCCAGGGTCGTGATCTGTTTCTACATCGCGTTCATGTCGGTTGCGACCGGCAGCAGGACCGCGGCAGCCGCCGCGGCGGTCGCCCTCTTCTTCCTCGTGCTTCTCCGCCCGAGTCTGCCCGATGACAAGAACATCGACAGTGGCTCGGGAACACCTGATACCGACCAAGCCACCGCCGAAAAGCCCACAGGAAAGATCATTCTGGCTGCGTTCGGGATAACCGGCGTAACACTGATCGGCCTTGCTCTACCGCTCCTGCCGCACGATCAGAGATCGATACCCCAGCGGGCATACCTTTGGGAGCTCGCCCAGGAACGTCTTCCTCAATCCCCCCTCTTCGGCTTCGGCGCCAAGGCGTGGCAACAGTTCCACAGCGACGGAGAAGCTCCCGTCTCGTTCTCCGCACACAATCAGTGGATCGACACCGCATACGCCGGCGGACTGATCGGCCTCGGACTGCTCGCGACACTGATCGGATACATACTGCTCCGCGGCGGCGCCAGGATGTTCCTCACCGCCTCCTGCGTACTTGCTCCCATCCTCATGGCCTCGGCCACGGAGGTCCCCTGGGCATTCAGCGGCTACAACTGGCTGAGCTTCATCCTCGTCGCCGCACTCCTGATGCCTGTCCCGGCACGCCGGCGAGTGCGCCCGGCACCGCGTGCACGCACACATGGCAGTTCCAACGCCGGTCAGCCACCGGCGGTGTCACCTGTTCAGCATCAGTCGAGGGCGGGCAGCGGCACGCGCTAGCGACGGGTCTGCCCGCCGCAGAGGTGCAGTGCGGTCTCCAGGCACAGCGCCTCCGCCTCCTGAGCCGTAAGGCGCCCGCTCGCGATCTGGGCCGCGGCGGCGTGTGAAGCCCGAAGACGGCGGCGGCGAGCCAGTCGGGGGCCGGTGAAGGGCCAGTTCGCGTCCCTCGACGAGGACCTGACCGGATACGAGAACCTGCTGATCCTCGGCCGACTGCACGGCTTGTCCCGGGCCGCCGGCAAGGTCCGCGCCGACGACCTGCTGGACGCGTTCGACCTGACCGGTGCGGCCGACCGGCCGGCGGGTCACTACTCGGGAGGCATGCGCCGCCGACTCGACATGGGCGCCGGCCTGATCGTGACCCCCGACCTGATGTTCCTCGACGAGCCCACGACCGGTCTTGACCCGCGCAGCCGCAACCAGGTGTGGGACGGGTCCGTCGGGTCGCCGCCGCCGGCACCACGTCGAGGAGGCCGACCACCTCGCCGAGTGGATCGCGGTCATCGACAACGGCCGGATCGTGGCCGCAGGCCCCAGCGACCAGCTCAAGTCCCGGGTCGGCTCGGGCTCCCTGCACCTGCGGCTCATCGACGCCGAGCAGTGTCCGCAGGCGCTGCAGATCCTGGCCGGCGCCTTGCAGGGGACGGTTCAGCCCGCCGCCGCTCGCTCGCCCTGTCCATGCTGCTCGCCGGCCCGCCCGACGCGACGGACACAGGCCGGCTGGTGGGACGGGCCATGACCCAGCTCGCCGAGGCCGGGGTGGCCATCGCCGATCTCTCCCTCGGCCGGCCCAGCCCGGACGAGGCCTTCCTCACCCTGACCGGCCGACGGACCGGTCAGGCCACCATCGACCACGAGGGAGCGAACGCATGAGCACTCCCCCCGTCTCCACGCGCCCGCTGCGGCGGAGGACCCGATCGACGCGCTGCTCGCCGCGGGCCGCGTAAGCCGCCGCGCCGGAGCACTCGCCGCCTCGACCGTCCTCGGCAGGCGCGCCATGCTCAAGATCCGGCACGATCCCAGGCAGCTCGTGGACTCGGCCGCGATCCCGATCCTGTTCACCAACCTGTGCGGCGGCGCCATCAGCAGTTCGACCAGCGACTACCTCAGGATCCTGCTGCCCGCTGTGGTCACCATGAGCATCGCCATCGTCACCATGTACGGCGATGCCCGTCTCGCCCAGGACGTGCGCAGCGAAGCCTTTGACCGCTTCCGTGGCCTGCCGGTCTGGCGTGGTGCCTTCGTGCTCGGCGGCCTGCTCAGCGACGCCGGGCGTGCTCGCCGCGGTCGCCCTGGTCATCGCCTTCGGGCTCTCGCTGTCCCTGCTGTGGGCCGTGGTCGCCTGGCTGTCCGCGACCCGGCCGTGGTCATCAGCATCGCCAACTCCGTGCTGATGCCACTGTCGTTCGCGAGCAATGTCTTCGTCCAGCCGAGCACCGTGCCCGGATGGCTCCGAGCCTTCGTCGACGTCAACCCGCTCAGCCACGTCCCGGGCGCGGCTCGCGGCTGAGGGCGGCGCGACCGCCGCCCTCACCTTCGTGTGCACGCCGATCGCGCTCCGTCCCTACGGCAAGCAGGGCTGAGGCCTGCGTGAACGGACCGTGCCGGCGGCAGATGACCTACTCCTGCCGCGCCGGATCACGGCCGATGGCGTGCGCCGCCAGCGGTCGGGACTCGGACGCCACAGGTTCCTGCCGCTCCGCCGCTTCCCGCGGCGGATGCCAGTCGGTGAATCCGCCCGAGGAGGTACCGACGAGCACGGCGCCGAGGACGTGGGCGTCCACGCCCTTCAGACGCGCGAGGGCGCGGCGCGCCTGGTCCCGGCTGGTCTTTCCGGGGCGGACGACAAGGAGCACGCCCTCCGTCTCCGCGGCCAGGGCGGTCGCGTCCGCGAAGGACAGGATCGGCGGGCTGTCGACGATCACGAGGTCGGCTTCCGCCTCCAGAGCGCGCAGCACCTTCCCCATGTCCTGCGAGGCGAGGAGCGCGCCCGGATCCGGGGCCAGCGGCCCGCTGGGCAGCATGCGGATGCGGTCGTCGCCCCAGCTCTGGAGGGCGTCGCCGAGCGCGATGCGGCCGGCGAGGACGTCCGTGAGGCCTGCGGTGGTGCCCCGGCCGCGCTCGCGTGCGGGGCGTGGCCGGCGGAGATCGGCCTCGACGAGTACGACTCGCCGACCGGTGTGGGCGACGCTCGTCGCGAGCCCGATCGCGGTCTCGGACCGGCCCTCGCCGGGCAGGGCCCCGGCGACGAGGACGGACTTCGGCATACGCCCGCCGGCGGCGAACCGCAGATGGATGCGGAGCTGGCTGAACGCCTCGGTCCGCTGCGTCGTGCCGGCACCGGGCCCGGCGTCCCGGCGGCCCCGGTGATTCGCGTCGGGGATGGCACCCATCGTCGCGAGACCCAGATGAGTGTCGATGTCCTCCGCCGAACGGAGACTGGTGTCGAGAGAGTTGCGCAGCGCGGCGCATCCGATGCCGAGGACGGTCCCGAGGAACAGCCCGATGGCCAGATTCAGTTCGGGGCGCGGGCTCGTCGGTGAGGTCGGCTGCTCGGAGCCACCGACCACGTCGGCCTTGACCAGGGCCGGGGAAGTCGGCGAAGTCTTCTCGATCTCCTCGATGTACGTCGAGAGCTGGGCGGCGGCCTCGTCGGCGATGGCCTGTGCGCGCGCGGCCGATGAACCCTGCACCTGGATGTCGACCAGGGTCGTGTCCAGCGGGACCCGGGCGCTGATCTTTCCGGCGAGCTGGTCGGGGGTCTCGTTCAGGTTGAGCTTGTCGATGACCCGTCCCAGGACCGCGGGACTGGTGGCGATCCGCGTGTACGACTTGACCCGTTGCTGGGTGAACAGGCTTCCCTCGTAAGCGCTGGCACTGTTGCCGTCGCTGGTCGCGACGAACAACTGCGCCTTCGCCGTGTAGGTGCGTGGCATGAGAGCCGTCACGGCGAGGGCCGCCACCGCCCCCAGCAGGATGCATCCCGCGATGATCCGCCACCGGCGGCGCAGGACATCGATGTAGTCGTGGAGATCCATGGACGGCCTCCGTGCGGGGGTTCCGATCGCGCTTGACCTGGTAGAACACTGGGGGCAAAATGTACGTTTACGCAGTAAATATACGGTATCAGCATTTGTAGGGAATGCGAAGCCATGGATCGTCGTCTGGACCGTTGCGCGGTCACTCCTTACGGCCGGGAGGCCGGGAGTTCGCGGGTGCGCGTCTTCGAGTGGCTCGACCGCCTCGGTGTGGACTTCACCGTCGGCAGCTATCTGTCGTTCCCCGACGCAGCCCCCTCACGGCTCGCCCGGCACCCGGTGTCCGTGGCCAGGGCGGAACTGCGACTGCGGGACATCGCCGGCGCCAGGCCGCGCCGGCTGCTGCTGCACCGCGAGGCCTCGCCGCTCAGCCGCGGCTGGTGGGAGCGGCGGCTGCTGACGAGTGCGGAGTTCGCCGTGTACGACTTCGACGACGCCCTCCAGTGGGACTTCGGTGCCGGGGGTCTGGCGCGCCGGCTGGCCCCCAAGGCGGAGAAGGCGCGGACCGCCGTACTCCACGCCGACCGGGTCATCGCGGGCAACGCGGTACTCGCGGACTGGGCCTCGCACCACCACCGGGATGTCGTCGTGATCCCCAGTTGCGTGGCGCCGGAGGACTACGTCCCGAAGACCTTCTACGGACTGCACGACCCGCCGCGGCTCGGCTGGATCGGCTCGCCCGACAACGAACCCCACCTGCTGCTCATCGGCCGGGCCCTCGCGGAGGTCCATCGCCGCACCGGCGCCCGGTTGACGCTCGTCGGCACGACGACGCGGACACTCGGCGGTATCGAGGCCTTCATCGACCGTGTCGCATGGAGCCCGGACACCCAGCGCACGGCGCTGGCCGAGATGGACCTCGGTCTGATGCCACTGCCCACGACCTCGTACAGCCTCGGCAAGTGCGGATACAAGCTCCTGCAGTACGCCGCCGCCGGAGTGCCAGCCGTGGCCACGCCGCTCGGCGTCAACGCCGAACTGCTGTCCTCGTTCGGCTTTCCGGCACCCCGCCGTCCCGACGACTGGGCCCCGGCGATCCTCGGGCTCCTCGACTCGCCCACCGCTGCCCGCGAACAACTCGGCACCAGCGCCCGGGAGATCATCGCCCGCCGCTACTCCTACGACGCGTGGCTCCCCCGCTGGGCGGCAGCCCTCGAACTCGGACCGGTGGCGTGATGAGCTCGCCTGCGCGGATCCCGCCGGCCGCCGACGTCGTGATCGTCAACTGGAACACCGGCCGCCATCTGCGCGACTGTCTGCGTGCTGTCGGCCGGGCGGACCGGTCGGAGCTGCGAGTGGCGCAGATCGTCGTCGTCGACAACGCGTCGAGCGACGATTCCCTCAGCGGTCTGGACACCGCCGGAATCCCGCTCCAAGTCGTGCGCAACACCGCCAACCGCGGATTCGCCGCCGCCTGCAACCAAGGCGCCGCCCGCTGCGGCTCGGCCCTCATCCTCTTCCTCAATCCGGACACCGAGCCGTATCCCGACGCACTGCGCGCCGTCGGCCGATTCCTCCGCAGCCCGGCCGCCGACACCATCGGCATCTGCGGCGGACGCATGGTCGACGAGCACGGACGGCCGGGAATCTCCTGCTCCCGCTTCCCCAGCCTGCGCATCTTCGTGGGCAAGACGACCGGCCTCGACCGACTGCTGCCGAGCGTCTTCCCGCCCCATCACCTCCGCCCGGCGGAGACCACGGCGTCGCGACGCGTCGACCAGGTCATCGGCGCCTTCTTCCTCGTACGCCGATCACTCTTCACGGAACTGGACGGTTTCGACGAGCGCTACTTCCTCTACTTCGAGGAGACCGACCTCGCCCTGCGGGCCCTGCAGATCGGCTGGGGTTCGTACTACGTCCAGCAGGCCCGGGTCCACCACATCGGTGGGGTGAGCTCCTCGCAACTGGGCGGTGAACGGTTGCGCCTTTCCCTGTGCAGCCGCTGCCTGTACGCCTTCCGACACTGGCCGCCCGGCCGGGCCTGGTCACTGGTGGCCCTCACCCTGACGGTCGAGCCGGCCGCACGGCTCACCAGAGCCGCGCTCCGGCGCAGCCCCACCGAATTCCGGGACGCCCTCAGTGGCTACTGGGGATTTTTGCACTGGCTCCTCGAACAAGGACTCCCCCATGGACACCGACACCGTCCATCTGCATCCTCCACGGGTTCCGTCGGCGACGGCTCCGATACGCCCCTCGCTCCCCTGCCGGATCCTGGACGTCGCCCTCGCCACGGCGCTGCTTCTCCTCCTGTCTCCGATACTGGTGTTCGTGGCTCTCCTGGTGCGCGCCACCAATGGGCCACCGACGGTGTTCCGCCAGCGCCGGGTGGGAGAAGGAGAACGTGAGTTCACCCTCTACAAGTTCCGCACCATGCGGTGCGACTGCCGGGGGCCCGAAGTCACCGGGGGCGCAGATGCACGGGTGACCGGCACGGGCCGGCTGCTCAGGCGTTTCAGCCTCGACGAACTCCCGCAGCTGTGGAACGTTCTGCGCGGCGACATGACACTCGTCGGCCCACGCCCCGAAGTCCCGCACCTGGCCCACCGCTACCCCCCCAACTGCCGCTGGGTCCTGCGACACCGGCCCGGCCTGACGGGCCCGTGCCAGCTGCGGTCCCGGTCGGACGCCACTCTGCTGGACGGCCGGCCCGACCCGGAGGAGTACTACCTCACGGTTCTGGTCCCCCACCGTGTCGCGCTGGACGCCCAGTTCCTGGCCCACGCCACGCTGCCCGACGTCGTACGCCTCATCGCCCGCACGTTCTGGTACGTGCTGTCGGCCGTCCGGCGCGACGCGCGCACCGCGCACACCGTCGAAGGAGGCCGGTCCCGATGCGCTCCGTAGTGACCGGCGCGGCCGGATTCATCGGATCCCATCTCTGCGAGCACCTGTTGTCGTGCGGGGACGAGGTACTGGGTGTCGACGCCCTCACGGATTTCTACGAGCCCGCGCGCAAACGCGAGAACCTCTCGCGGTTGCTGGGCAGTGAGCGCTTCACCCTTCTGCGGGCCGATCTGCTGAAGGTCCCCCTGGAGACGGTGTTCGCCGGCACGGACGCGGTCTATCACCTGGCCGGCCAGCCCGGTGTCCGCGGTTCCTGGGGCACGGAGTTCGGTGTCTATCTCGAGCGCAATGTCCTGGTCACCCAGCGCGTACTGGAAACCGCACGGGACATCGGGCTGCGCCGGCTCGTCTTCGCCTCCAGCTCGTCCGTCTACGGGAACGCAGAGACGTATCCGACCGTCGAGACGGTGCGCCCCTCCCCCGTCTCCCCGTACGGCGTGACCAAGCTCGCCGCGGAGCACCTGTGCGAGACCTATCGCACCGCCTTCGGTGTCCCGGTGGTCTCCCTGCGGCTCTTCAGCGTGTACGGCCCCCGACAGCGCCCCGACATGGCCTTCGCCCGACTGGTCGCGGCCGCGTTCACCCATCGCCCCTTCCCCCTGTACGGAGACGGTGAGCAGAGCCGTGACTTCACCTATGTCGGCGACGTGGTGACCGCAATGCGCCAAGCCGCACTGTCGCCGTGGAGCGGTGTCGCCAACCTGGGCGGCGGCTCCGAGGTGACGATGAATCAAGTCATCGCACTGCTCGGCCGGTTGGCCACCCCTCCGCGCATCGTGCGGGGCCCCAGCCGCCCCGGCGATGCCCAACGCACCGCGGCCGACATCACCCTGGCCCAGGAGTCCTTCGGCTACCGGCCCGGCACGGACCTTCGGACCGGTCTCGGCGCGATGGTGGAGACCCAGCGCACCGCCCGGATGACGTCGGCTGTGTGAACGGCCGCGACACCCGCCTACTGAGCTCCGCGGTAATACGCGACGATCTCCTTCGGTGTCATCTCGCGTTCCCGTTTGCGCCCCAGGAAGTAGAGAGCGGAGGCATTGTCCGTCGCGTAGTCCGGCGGGATCACGCGGTCGATGCCGCGCAGCCAGGACAGCAGTCCCCGGGTCAGGCGCCCTGCCAGTGCCGAGCGGGTCAGGCCGCGGACCAGGTGGTCGGTGGTCCAGAGCAGTTGCGTTCCCGGTCCGGCGACGGTTCCGGCGGCGACCTCGTCGAAGCGCCGGAACAGATAGCGGTGGCCGCTCGCGGTGAAGCGCGTGAAGTCGTACGGCCCCGCATGCACTTGCTGAAGGAACGGCGTCTCCGCGTAGACGAGCCCGTCGTCCTTGAGAACCCGGTGGATCTCGCTGACGACCTGGGGCGGATCGAGTACGTGCTCCAGCACGGCCTGCGCCAGCACCGCGTCGACGCTGCCTGTGGGGAGCGGAATCTGATGTGCGTCGGCGACGAACTGCGTCACGGGGCTGCGGACGATGTCGAATGCGATGACCTGAACGCGTGGGTCGCTGTACACCTCCGCCACGCCATTGCCCACGGTGGCGCCGCCGACGACGAGCAGGGTCGGCGCCGGACCGGGAAGGCGGCGCAGCAGCAGGTCGATCTGTCGGGCGGCGACCCGGTTGGGGGGTTTCCAGATGCGACGCAGGGCCGTGGGGAGCCGATCGGCGCGGGATCCGGTGACCACGCCCGCGGCATGCGGCCCCGTGTCCGCACCGTCGTTCCCCGCTGCCGGTTCCGTCCGGTCCACGACGCTCCGCTCGAAGTCGACGAGGACCGGCCAGCGCCCGGTCACGGGAAAGCCCGGGGAGTCGCCGTAGGGGCAGTCCGGCGAGGTGCACCAGAGGTTGCCGGGGCCTGCGGTCAGGGGCGAGCGGCATCGCGGACAGACCAGCAGGTGTCTGACCAGTTCCGGTTCCGCCAGGGTCATGCGCACTCCCACGGCCGATGCCTGTCTGATTGACCTGGCCCACAGATGGGGCGAAGATGTACGTATACGTCGTAAATATACATCTTCAACCGCGGCGGTGATCGGCAGATGGTGCACCAGACGCTCGCCCCCGGCCCACCGGACCTCACGTCGGTGGACTGGCCGGCCCCGCCCCCGCGGGTGGTGCCGAGTGAGGCTCTGCCGCCGCAGCCGGCGCTGCCGAAGGTGAAGGTCCTCCATGTGATCACCCGCTTCTGGGCGGGTGCCGGCGGCAACACGCTGCTGTCGGCCGTCGGAATGGACACCGCCCGGTACGAGGTGTGGGTCGCGGGAATGCCGGGCGGCGATCTGTGGGACCGGGCGCGCGCCTCAGGGGTTCGCACCGTCGAGATCCCGGGATACCGCCACACCCTCACCCCCGTGGATCTCCTTGTCCTGTGGCGGCTCGTACGTCTCATCCGGCGCGAGCGGTTCACCGTCGTGCACACCCACTCGGCGAAGGGCGGCTTCCTCGGCCGCACCGCCGCCCGGCTGTGCCGCACGCCCGTGGTGGTGCACACCTTCCACGGCCTCAGCTTCCACACCCGGATGTCGCCGGGCAGGCGTGCCGTGTACCGCGCCCTGGAGCGGGCGACCAGACGGTTCACCCACCGCTTCCTGGCCGTCGCGCCGCGCGTCGCTCAAGAAGTCGTCGAGCAACGGCTGGCGCCCCCCGGCACCGTTCACGTGGTGCCGTCGGCAGTGGATCTGGGCCGCATCCCCCTCGACTTCGACCCGGCGGCCCGGCTCGCGCTCGGCGTCCCCGCCGGCACCGCCCTGGTCGGAACCGTGGGGCGCATCGACACCCAGAAGGCTCCCCTGGACTTCGTACGGATGGCAGCGCTGGTCCGGGCCGCTCGCCCGGACACGACGTTCGTGATGCTCGGCGACGGCCCGCTGGCCCCAGACGTCCGGCGGCTCGCCACGGAGCTGGGCGTCGAGGTGGCCCTCACCGGCCACCGGGCGGATGCGGCCGAACTCGTGGCAGGCCTGGACGTCTTCGTCATCACCTCCCTGTACGAGGGACTCGGCCGCGCCCTGACCGAGGCGCTCGCCGCCGCCCGCCCCGTCGTCGCCACCTCCGTCAACGGCGTGCCCGATCTGGTGGAGCCCGGCGCCACCGGCCTGCTGGCACCGGCGGCCGACCCGGCGGGACTGGCACGGGGGGTGCTGTGGCTGCTCGACCACCCCGAGGAGGCGGCCGCCATGGGGCGCCAGGGCCGCGAGCGTGTGCGTGCGGCCTTCGCACCGCAGGCCATGTGTGCGGCCATCGACGACTGCTATCGCGGCCTGCTGGGCCTTCCTCTTGCAGCAGGCCGCGGCCCGGAACGGAGTTCGCCATGCGACTGACCGTCATCGGCACCGGATACGTGGGAGCCGTGCACGCCGCCTGCATGGCGGACATCGGGCACGACGTCCTCGGCGTCGACCTCGACGAGGAACGGATCGCCGCTCTCGGCCGGGGCCACCCGCCGTTGTACGAGCCCGGCCTGTCCGAGATCCTCGTGAGGACCGTGGATTCGGGCCGGCTGCGCTTCACCGCCTCGCTCGACGAGGCCGCCCGGTTCGGCGACACCCACTTCGTGTGCGTCGGCACGCCACAGGATCCCGTCTCGGGCGCCGCCGACCTGCGCTACGTCGATGCGGCCGTGGACGGACTGGCAGTGCGGTTGCGCAAGGGCGACCTGGTCGTCGGCAAGTCCACCGTGCCGGTCGGCACGGCGGCCCGGCTCGCCGGCCGGCTGAGCGCGACCGCTCCGGACGCCGACCTCGCCTGGAACCCGGAGTTCCTGCGGGAGGGCTGCGCGGTCCAGGACACCCTGCGGCCGGAGCGACTGGTCGCGGGCGTCCGTTCACCCGCCGCCGACGCGCGGCTGCGAGCCGTCTACGCGCCGATGGTGCGCGCGGGCGTGCCCTTCATCAGCACCGACCTGGCCACCGCCGAGCTGGTCAAGATGGCGTCGAACTCCTTCCTCGCCGCCAAGATCTCGTTCATCAACGCCATGGCCGAGATCTGCGACGCGACCGGTGCCGATGTGCTCACCCTGGCCGACGCCATCGGCCGGGACTCCCGCATCGGTCCGCGCTTCCTCGCCCCAGGACTCGGATTCGGCGGCAGCTGCCTGCCCAAGGACATCCGGGCCTTCACCGCCCGCGCCGAGGAACTCGGCCTCGGCGAGTCGGTGGCGTTCCTGAGGCAGGTCGACGAGATCAACACACGGCAGCGCCGGCGTGCCGTCGCCGCCGCTCGGCGCCTGCTCGGCGGGTCCTTCGAGGACCGTAACGTCGCGGTGCTCGGGGCGGCCTTCAAGCCGCTCAGCGACGACATCCGTGACTCGCCGGCACTGGCCGTCGCGGACGAGGTGCAACGGCTGGGGGCACAGGTCCGCGTGCACGACCCGGAGGCGGTCGACAACGCCCGGACGGCCTTCCCCTCGCTCCAGTTCGCGCTGGAGGTGACCAAGGCCTGCGAACAGGCCGACGTCGTACTGCACCTGACCGAGTGGCCGCAGTATCGCGAGATCGACCCCGGCGCCCTCTCCACGGTGGTGCGCACGCCGAACGTCCTCGACGCACGCAACGCCCTCGATCCGGCGGTGTGGCAGGCCGCGGGATGGACGCTGCGCGCCCTCGGCCGTCCGGGCCTCGGCCGTCCGGGCCCCGGGCTTCCGGCTCTCGACTGACGGGGTGGAGTCCATGCACGTGGTGGTGTCCGGCGGCAGCGGCTTTCTGGGATCGCATGTGTGCGAAGTCCTGGTCCACAGAGGGGACATGGTCTCCTGCCTGGACAACTTCTCCTCGGGCAGGCCGCAGAACACCGCCCACCTGCTGCGCGAGCCGCTGTTCCGGTGCATCCCGTGCGACATCACGGAGGGGGTCGAGGTCTCCGGGAAGGTCGACGCCGTCGTGCATCTGGCCAGCCCCGCATCGCCGTTCGACTACGGCCGGCACCCACTGGAGACACTGACCGTGGGCAGCCGTGGCACCGAGAACATGCTGCAACTCGCCGTACGGCACGGCGCACGCTTCGTCCTCGCCTCGACCAGCGAGATCTACGGCGACCCGCTGGTGCACCCGCAGAGCGAGGACTACTGGGGGCACGTCAACCCCATCGGACCGCGGAGTGTCTACGACGAGGCCAAGCGCTTCTCCGAGGCACTCGCGATGGCCTACCGGCGCCACCTCGGCGCCGACGTCGGCATCGTCCGGATCTTCAACACCTACGGTCCCCGTATGCGCCCGCACGACGGCCGGGTGGTCTCCAGCTTCATTCGCCAGGCGCTGGACGGCGAAGAGCTGACCGTCTTCGGCGACGGAAGCCAGACCCGCAGTTTCTGCTACGTCGACGATCTGGTCCGCGGCCTCGTGGCACTGCTGGACTCGCAGCACACCGGCCCGTTCAACCTGGGCAACCCGAAGGAACGGACGGTACGCGAACTCGCCGAACTGGTCCGGCTCGTGACGGGTTCGCGCAGCGAACTCCGCTTCCTCCCGCTGCCCGTCGACGACCCGGCCCGCCGACGCCCGGTGATCACCCGTGCTCAGGAGAGTCTTGGTTGGCACCCCCGGGTGCCCCTGGAAGAAGGACTGCGGCACACCGTGGACTGGTTCATGTCGCAGCCGCACGCACTCGTCAGGCCGCCCGAGCGGTCCGCTGTGGGGCGAACATCATGAAGGCACTCGTACTCTGCGGCGGAGCGGGCACCCGACTCCGCCCGATCACACACACATCCGCCAAGCAACTGGTCCCGGTCGCCAACAAGCCGGTGCTCTTCTACGGCCTTGAGGCCATCGCCGAGGCCGGAGTCACCGAGACCGGGATCGTGGTCGGGGACACCGAGAAGGAGATCCGTGCGGCGGTCGGCGACGGCTCGGCATTCGGGCTGAACGTCACCTACATTCCGCAGGACGCTCCCCGCGGGCTCGCCCATGCGGTTCTCATCGCCCGGGACTTCCTCGGCAACGACGACTTCGTGATGTACCTCGGCGACAACTTCATCGTCGGAGGCATCACCGGCCTGGTCGACGGCTTCCGCGCCGAACGGCCGGACGCCCGGATCCTGCTGACCCGGGTGCCCGAACCCACGGCGTTCGGAATCGCCGAACTCGACGACGCGGGCCGGGTGATGAGACTGGAGGAGAAGCCGCAGATGCCCAAGAGCGATCTCGCGCTGGTCGGCGTGTACCTCTTCTCCCCCGCCGTCCACGAGGCCGTACGCTCCATCGGCCCCTCCCGACGCGGGGAGTTGGAGATCACCGACGCCATCCAGTGGCTGATCGACCAGGGCCGCGACGTAAGGGCCACGACGATCTCCGGATACTGGAAGGACACCGGCAACGTCACGGACATGCTGGAGGTGAACCGTTCCGTTCTGGAGACGCTCGAATCGCGGATCGACGGCAGCGTGGACGCGTACAGCGAACTCATCGGCCGGGTCCGGATCGAGGACGGCGCCAAGGTCTTCCGCAGCCGCGTGGTCGGCCCTGCCGTCATCGGTGCCGGAACCGTGGTCTCCGACTCCTTCATCGGCCCGTTCTCCTCGATCGCCGAGGACTGCCGCATCGAGAGCAGCGAGATCGAGTACTCGATCGTGCTGCACAGGGCGACCGTCATCGGGATCGGCCGGATCGAGGAGTCGCTCATCGGTCACAACGTCGAGGTCACCCCGGCTCCGAGCATCCCCTCCGTGCACCGGCTCATCCTCGGCGACCACAGCAAGGTACAGATCTCGTCGTGACGCGCACCCGCATCCTGGTCACCGGCGCCGCCGGCTTCATCGGTTCCCAACGTCCGTACGCTGCTCGGCCCGGACGACCCGCCCGATGTGACGGTCACCGTGCTCGACAAGCCCCAGGCCCTCGGCCAGGTCCTTGCGTGGTCAGCCGTTGAAGGAGCGCGCGCCCGCCGCCTAGCCCAGTTCGAGCGTGGTGACTCCGTAGATGCGCTCCCCGGCGAACGGCCTGACCGGTCCGGTGTACATGCGGGCCGTCTCGAATGACGGTGTGAGGCCGAACTCCTCCGCCAGGGCGATCCCCGCCGTGGTCGTCCGTGGGATGTCGATGGCGACCTCGCTCCCGGCGGCGTCGGCGGTCAGCGCGAGGAAGAGGGCCCGGGCGTCCTCCGCGGTGTCGGCGAACAGCGGGCCGATGCGCAGGGCGTCGCGGGCCGGCCGGATCACACCGTAGCCCGTGAGGCGCCCGTCGACATGGCGGACGACGGTGCGATGGCCGGGGGTGGCCAGCCAACGCTGCACGAAGAGCGGCCGGTCCGCGGGGTAGCAGGCGCTGTCGTACGCCGTGATCGCCTCGAAGTCCGCCGCCTCGGCAGGCCGGACTCCCGGTGCCGTCTCCCCCACAGGGGCGGTTCCGCTGAAACGGGCGGTGCGGTAGGCGAGTTCGAAGCCGGACTGGCGGTAGTTGTCCTGCTGCGCGACCACTCCGTCGAGGCCGACGGTCCGGCCTTCGGCGTGCGCGAGGCCCGTCTTCCAGGTGGCGATGCCATAGCCGCGGCCGCGCAGGTCGGGGCGGACGAGATAGCAGCCCAGGAAGGCGTAGTCGGCCCCGTAGTTGACGACGGAGATCGCCGAGACGGGTTCCCCGCCGATCCGGCCGAGGAAGAAGCCCTCGGGGTCCTGGGTGAAGAAGCTCGGGCCGTCCGACAGCCCGGGGTTCCACCCCTCGTCCGCCGCCCAACCGCTGATCACCGGCCAGTCGTCGAGCGAGGCCTGGGTGACGACGAGGTCCTCGGGACCCGCAGAGGTCATCTGTGCGCTCCATTCCACAGGGAGGTGTCCGGTGCGGTGATCGGCCGCACCGCACCGCATCCTTCCCGATCGGCGTGCCGTACGCCACGTCGCGATCATGCGGACGGCCGCCCAACCAGCCATCTGGCCAACGGTGTTGGGTGCCGCGGGCGGACGATCTAGGCTTGCACCGTATGAGCGTCGAGAGTGTGAGCCTGCGTCCGGTGTCCGAGCAGGACCTGTCCGTCATGGACCGCTTCCGGATGGAGCCGGAGGTCGCCGGTGCCTTCCAGTGGTTCGGCTGGTGGGACACCGACCGCTGGCATCGCATGTGGGCGGAGAACGGCCTGATCACCGACGATTCAGGCCACTTGATGGTGGTACGCGACGGCGAACAGCTCGGTTTCGTCGGCTGGCGGAAGGTCGTGGTCACCCGCAGCACGTTCTACTGGAACATCGGCGTCGGCCTGCTGCCACAGGCGCGCGGCAAGGGCGCGGGCACCGAGGCACAACGGCAGCTGGTCCACTACCTGTTCGCCCACACCCTGGTGCGGCGTATCGAGGCGGACACCGAGGTCGACAACATCGCCGAGCAACGCGCCCTGGAGAAGGCCGGATTCACCCGGGAGGGCGTACTGCGCAGCGTCGTCTTCCGCGACGGGCAGTGGCGCGACCTCATGCGCTACAGCATCCTGCGAGGCGACTTCGCACCGCCCGGTCGCGGTGACGGCCTCGGGTGATCCGCTGCCCCGAATCCCCCCTTGCGCCATCATGGGCGGGTGGACTTCGAGCCGTACCGAGGTGAGCTGGTGGCGTACTGCTACCGGATGCTGGGCTCGTTCCACGAGGCCGAGGACCTGGTGCAGGAGACGATGCTGCGCGCATGGAAGGCGCGCGCCCGGTACGACGCCACGCGGGCTTCCGTACGGACCTGGCTGTACCGGATCGCGACCAACGTGTGTCTGACCGCGCTGGAGGGGCGGGCGCGGCGGCCGTTGCCGTCCGGGCTGGGTGCGCCGAGCGCGGATCCCGAGGCGCCCCTCACACCGGCTCTCGACATCCCCTGGCTGCAGCCGTTTCCGGACGCCCGGTTCGACACGGGGGTGCGGGCCGACCTGCGGCTCGCGCTGGTGGCGGCGATGCAGGTCCTGCCGCCGCGGCAGCGGGCCGTGCTCGTCCTGCGGGAGGTGCTGGAGTTCAGCGCCGCCGAGGTCGCCGCGCAGCTCGGGACGACGGCCGCAGCGGTCAACAGCGCTTTGCAGCGGGCCCGCGCCGCCCTCGCGGACGTGGGCGGTCTCGACGAGGTCGCGGAGCCGGACGATCCCGAGGTGCGCGCGGTGGTCCAGCGGTATCTGCGGGCTTTCGAGGCGGCCGACGTCCCGGCGCTGGTGCGGCTCCTGACCGACGAAGCGGTGCTGGAAATGCCGCCGGTGCCCTTGTGGTACCGCGGCAGCCGCGACTACGGCCTGTTCATGGAGCGGGTGTTCCGGATGCGCGGGACGGGCTGGGGCATGCGGTCTCTCACCGCCGGCGGGCAACCCGCGCTCGCCGCCTACGCTCCCGAGCCCGGCGGCGGCCACCGGCTGCACACGCTCCAGGTCCTCACCGTCACCGACGGGCGCGTCACACACAACGTCGTGTTCACCGATCCACGCGTCTTCGCCGCCTTCGACCTGCCACGGCGAATTTCTTCCGACGAATTTCGCCGGCCGCGATGAGTGGGGCCGATGCCGCCGGTATGTACGGCTGAGCATCGATCGAAGGGAACCCCGCCATGAGCGTCATCGTCATTCAGTTCATCACCTTGGACGGCTTCGTGTCCGACCCCGACGGAGCCGGGGGCACGCCGACCGGCGGCTGGATGTTCCGGCACGGACCCGAAGCGGTCGCCGGGGACAAGTTCCGGCTGGGCGGCACGCTGGACGACGGCGTCCTGCTGTTGGGACGTACGACCTGGCAGCTGTTCTCGCGGCTGTGGCCGGGACGCGAGGACTCGTTCTCGGCGCGGATGAACGCCGCGGCGAAACTGGTCGCCACGCGGACGTTGACCGACACGTCGGCCTGGCAGAACTCGCGGATCGTCGACGGCGACCTCGTCGACGCGGTCAAGCGCGAGCAGCGCGACGTGATCGTCGCGGGCAGCCTGAGCGTCGTGCACGCGCTGATGGCCGAGGACCTGGTCGACGAGTACCGGCTGCTGACCTTCCCCAGCATCCTCGGTACCGGCGAGCGGCTCTTCCCCGTCGGCAGCCCGCCCGCGGACCTGGAGTGCCTGTCGGCCGAGGCGTCCGGCGCCGCCGTCCTCGCGCGCTACCGCAAGGCAGCGCGCTGACCCGAGGCTTTCGTCTCGCCTACGCCCCTGCCGACCAGTCCCGCGCCCGGGCGACCAGGAGGGCCACGTCGTCGTGGTTGTCCGGGCGGCGCAGGGTGCGCAGGAGCCGGTCGCAGAGGGCTTCCAGGGGGCGGCTCGGGTCGTCGAGGAGGCCGAGGAAGGTGGCGAGGCGCTCGTCGATGGAGTGCTGCCGGGTTTCCACCAGCCCATCGGTGTACAGGACGAGCTGGTCTCCCGGTTCGAAGGCCACCGTGGTGGTGGAGAAGGCGACGCCGCCCACGCCCAGGGGCACGCCGGTGGGCAGGTCGAGCAGCTCCGAGGGGCCTTCGGCGCGGACCAGGGCGGGCGGCAGGTGTCCGGCGTTCGCTATCTGCACCTGCCGCAGGTGGGGGTCGTAGACCGCGTAGATACAGGTGGCGATGTAGTGGTCCAGGCCCGCGGTGATCTTGTCGAGGTGTTCGAGGAGCCGGGCCGGTTCGAGCTGGAGGGAGGCCAGGGTGCTGGTCGCGGTGCGCAGGCGTCCCATGGTGGCGGCGGCGTTGATGCCGCTGCCCATGACGTCGCCCACGACGAGCGCGGTCCGGTCGCCCTCCAGGGAGATGAGGTCGAACCAGTCGCCGCCCACCTCGCTCGCGGCGTCGGCCGGCTGGTAGCGGGAGGCGACCTCCAGGCCCACGGTGGACGGCGGGCTGGCGGGCAGCAGGCTGCGCTGCAGGGTGACGGCGGTGGTACGCGCGCTCTGGTACCAGCGGGCGTTGTCGATCTGCACTGCCGCGCGGGCGGCCAGCTCACGCGCCAGAACGACGTCGTCGTCGCTGAACGGCAGCGGGTTGCGGGTGCGCTTGAGGTCGAGAGCGCCGATCACCTCCCCGCGGGCGGTCAGCGGCACGGCGAGATACGAGTGGACACCCGCCCTGGACAGCAGCGTGGCCGCCTCGTCGTCGCGGGCTATGCGCGGCAGGTCCTGGTCCTCGACGTGGCGCACCATGACGGGCCGGCCCGTGTGCACGCACTGGGTGACGAGCCGGTCGGCCGCGTAGCGCGCGACATGCCCGGGCGGGTCGGCGGCACGCAGCGCCTCGGTGGGCCGGTCGGCCTTGACGGCGAGGGCCCGGATGACGACCGGGCCGGTGGGCAGCACATGGGCGCGCCGCCCCTGCAGGACGTCGTCGAGCAGGTCGACGGCCGCGATGTCCGCCAGTTCGGGAACGGCGACATCGGCCAACTCGCGTGCTGTCTGATCCAGTTCGAGAGTGGTGCCGATGCGGGCGGAGGCGTCGGCGATCAGCGCCAGCCTGCGCCGGGCGCGATCGGCCTCGATGCCAGCGAGATACCGCTCGGTGACGTCCACCACCGAGATGGCCACGCCCAGCACGGTGCCGACGGCGTCCTCCAGCCGGTGCATGGAGACCGACCAGGCACGGTCGTGGTCCGGATCGGCCGGGGTGCGGCCGACAGCCTGCTGGTCGACGAGCGGGGTTCCGGTGTCCAGCACCCGGCGCAGGGAACCCTCGATGGCGTCGACGTCGAGGAACGGCAGGACCTCCCGGCTCGATCGGCCCAGATGCTCCGCGGCGGACACGCCATTGATGCGTTCCAGCGCCGGGTTGACGGTCACGTACCGCAGATCGGTGTCGAGGACCGCGAGGCCGATCGGGGACTGCGAGACCATCTGCGCCGAGAGCGCGAGCCCGCGCTCCACCTGCCGCACGGTGCCGCGGTCCGTGGCCAGGCTCAGGGCGTGACGAGCCCCGCTGTCGTCCACGAGCGGTGTGTTGCGGAACTCCACCAGCCGTGTGGTGCCGTCCTTGTGCCGGATGGGGAACGCTCCGGCCCAGCCCTCGCCGACCTCCATCACCCGTTCGAACAGCTTGACGACCAGGCCGCGGTGCTGTTCGTGGACCATCAGACGGCCCGCGTACTGGCCGAGTGCCTCGGGTGCGGCGTAACCGAACAGTTCCTCGGCCTGCGAACTCCACAGCACGATGCGTCCGTCGGCGTCGAGCACGACCGCCGCCATGCCGAGCACGTCCAGCAGCCCGCTCGGCCTGGACGTCCCGGGCTCCGGCTCGTCGGAATCGGTCCGCAAGGATCCGGCTGTGCTCATCAGAGGACCGCCTCCGCCCGTTCCGTTCGCTGTGCCGTCCCGGACCGGCTTCGGCCCGCATCACTCATCCAGTGTCCCCGCTGCTTCCATGGTCCCCCCGGGACCGGCGGTCGGCGCAGTCGTCACCGACTGGCCAGATCATCACAGAAAGTAGCCGAAACGTGCAGCCAGATCCGGCGAACCGCCGGTTCTCCTCTTTCCCTCCCGGGACACGCTGACAGAAATCATCGCCCGCCACCCCCGTAGTGCAGGCGCTCCGCCGTCCGCACCAGATCCGCCAGCGGATCCGGCGCGCCGGGCCGCCGCCACCGGCGCGGGGCCGAGGCCAGGGCCGAAACGGCCGCTCTGCCGGTCCGTGCCCAGCGAGTCAGCAGGTCACGGGCGTGCGAGAGAACCGGGGTGTCGCTGCTGGACCTGCTCAGCACGGCCACGGTTCACCCCCGAGGGCGAGCTCCACCGGCCACGGGTCCGTCTGGCCGGGAACGGTTCGGCCGCTGGCCCGCCAGTCGGCGACCAGACCGAGATAGATCGGGGTGTCCGGCCTGCTCGACGCCGTGGGACGAGGGTGCGGCGGGTGATCCCCCGCGTGCACCAGGCTGACGTATCCCGACGTGATGGATGTGCCGTTCATGCCGCTGTGCAACGCGCGGTCCGCCCCGGCGGCACGGCGGCAGCCGCGCGTACACCGGATCGCGTGAGCGCACGCCCCCGTTCGGGGCCATGCGCTCATCCGATGAACAGACGGCGTAGGCGGCGCACACCGGCCCTGCCTCACCGGCTCCGCCGCGCCGGTCCGCCGCCGACGCGCCGCATCGTCCGAGGTCGGTGCGGCCATCGGCGTGGGTACCCACTACCTACACGTCGTACTACAAGGGCGCGGCGCCGCAGAGCACGGCTGCTTCGTCGCTGACCGGTAGCAACCGGGCCGTGCCGAGGCCGGACCTCGCGCCACTGCAGGTGACGGCCACGAAGTAGTCCTTGCATCCCGGTGGGCGCGTCCGGCACATGGCCGGGCGTGCCCACCGTGTTTTCATCTGGAGTGGAGCTGGGCGAGGGTCCGCTGCAGCTCGTCGCGCAGGATGCTTCCGGCGGCCTCCGCGTCCGCCCGCGTGACGGCGTCCACCAGTGCGGCGTGCCCGTCGTCGCCGTGGTTCGGGGTGCCGGAGCGCAGATCGAGCAGTTCCACCAGGTCGATCAGCCCGCGTCGCAGCACCGGGACGAACTCGGTGAACAGGCCCTCGAGTACCGGGTTGTGCGCGGCGGCCACCACAGCGGCGTGCAGGGCGATGTCGGCGTCGACGAACTCGGCGTCACCGGCGCCCGCGGCGTCGCGGCGCCCGGCCAGGGCTTCGCCGAGGGCGGTGATGTCGTCGTCGGTCCGGCGTCGCGCGGCCAGTTGCGCCGCTTCGACCTCGACGAGCATGCGGACTTCGTAGACGTCGGTGATGGCCGCCTGGCGCAGCCGGGTGGACCAGTCCTCGTGGGGCCTGGTCGCGATGACGAAGACGCCGGAGCCCTGGCGTGCCTGCACCAGGCCTGCTCCGGCCAGGGCTCGGAGTGCCTCGCGGACGGTCGAGCGCCCCACGCCGAGGGATGCGGCCAGGGTGGTCTCACCGGGGATCTTCGTTCCCACGGGCCAGCTTCCGCCGGTGATCTGTTCACGCAGGCGCTCGGTGGCCTGCTCGACCAAGGGGGATGGCCGCAAGGCGTCCAGTGACACGTTCACCCTTTCCGCTACCTCTCAGGTTGTCTGAGGACCTGAGTTGTCGTTAGTGTACCCGGCATGCCGCTGCGCGAGCTCCTTCTCCTCGTCCGCCGCTGCAGGGCCTGACACGACCGGCTCCCCGCAGCGGGTGTCGGGCTGCGCCGGTCACTGGACGGCCGACCGAAAGAAGTTCCGCACCATGCCAGCCTCCCTCCGGACCACGGCGTTCCCCACCCTGCGCACTCCCTCGGGCGACATCCCCGCGGACGCACCACGATGGAACCCGCAACGCCCGAGCGCGATGCCCCACCACCGCTACGAGCCCGCACAGGCGCGGGTCGCCCTCCCCCTGACGGACCGGACCTGGCCCTCACGTCACCTCGAACGGGCACCGCTGTGGGTACCGGTCGACCTGCGCGACGGCAACCAGGCACTCGCCGAGCCGATGGACACCGCACGCAAGCGCCGCATGTTCGACCTCCTCGTCACCATGGGCTTCAAGGAGATCGAGGTCGGCTACCCCTCCGCCAGCCGGACCGACTTCGACTTCGTACGCCACCTGGCACACAGCGGCGCGGTCCCCGACGACGTGACCATCTCGGTGTTCACCCCGGCCCGGCGCGACCTCATCGACCGGACCCTCGCCTCCGTCGAAGGACTCCCCCGCACCCTCGTCCACCTCTACACCGCCACCGCGCCCACCTGGCGCGACGTGGTGCTGGGACGCTCCCGCACCGAAGTCCACCAGATGGTCAGCGATGCCGCCGCCCATCTGCTGCGAGGCGCCGAGGCGCAGCGCGGCGGCAGCGACATCCGGTTCGAGTTCTCCCCCGAGGTCTTCAACCTGACGGAACCCGACTTCGTCCTGGAGGTGTGCGACAGCCTCACCGAGCTGTGGGACGCGAGCCCGGACCGGCCCGTGATCCACAACCTGCCGGCGACCGTGGAGATCGCCACCCCCAACGTCTACGCGGACCAGATCGAGTACATGCACCGCCATCTGGCGCGCCGTGACTCCGTGATCCTCTCGGTCCACCCGCACAACGACCGCGGCACCGGCGTCGCATGCGCCGAACTCGCCGTCCTGGCCGGGGCGCAGCGCGTGGAGGGCTGTCTGTTCGGCAACGGTGAGCGCACCGGGAACGTCGACCTGGTGACCCTGGCCCTCAACCTGTACGCACAGGGCGTGAACCCGATGGTCGACTTCTCCGACATCGACGCGGTGCGCGAGGTGGTGGAGCACTGCAACCGGCTGCCGGTGCACCCCCGTCACCCCTACGGGGGCGAGCTCGTGCACACGGCCTTCTCCGGTACCCACCAGGACGCCATCGCCAAGGGCATGGCCCATCACGCCGCGCAGGCCGCCGAGAAGGGCCTCCCCGTCGAGGTGGCTCCGTGGGCGGTGCCGTATCTGCCCATCGACCCGGGCGACATAGGCCGGACGTACGAGGAGGTCATCCGCATCAACTCCCAGTCCGGCAAGGGAGGTATCGCGCACCTCCTGCGGACGCACCACGGCCTGGACCTGCCTCAGGCACTGCGTCCGGACTTCTCCCGAACGGTGCAGCACGTCACGGACACGACCGGCCAGGAACTCTCCGCCAAGGAACTGGGGGAACTCTTCCGCACCACCTACATCACGCCCGCTCTGGAGGGCCCGGTCGCGCTGGTCTCCTGGAGCACCACGGAGACCGCCCCCGGTGAGCACCGCTTCACCGGGACGCTGCGCACCGCCGGACGGGAGCGCGCCTGCCATGGCTCCGGCAACGGACCGCTGTCCGCCCTCGCCGACGCCCTGCGTACGGCGGGGATCACCGTCGACATCCTCGGCTACAGCGAGCACTCCACCGCGACCGGAGAGGGCAGTCCCGCCGTGGCCTACACGGAGTGCCGCGTCGGCGACGTCGTCTGCTGGGGGGCGGGCCGGGACACCTCCGTCCTGACCGCATCGGTCCACGCCGTCCTGGCCGCCGTCAACCGCTCCGGGCAGGCCTGACATGAACGCACCCGCGGTACTCCACGCCCAGGACGTGGAAGTCGTCCGCGACGGCCGTCCCATCCTGCGCGAGGTGTCGCTGACCGTGCGGGCAGGCGAGCACTGGGCACTGCTGGGAGCCAACGGGGCAGGCAAGAGCACCCTGCTCGGTCTTCTCGGCGCACTCGGCCACCCCACTCGCGGGACCGTCGACGTGCTGGGCCGGCGGGTGGGCCGGGTCGACCTGCGCGAGCTTCGCTCCTACGTCGGCCACGTCGACCCACGGCATCCGCTGAACTCACCCCTCAAGGTCCACGACGTCGTCCTGACCGGACTGACGAACACCGTCGAGCGCGTACCCCGCCAGGCACCCACCTCCGAGCAACTCGCCCTGGCCGACCGCCTCATCGGTCTGCTCGGACTCGGCGACCGACGCGCGGCACGGTGGCCGACCCTCTCCCAGGGCGAGCGGGGACGCGCACTGATCGCCCGGGCTCTCATGCCCAGTCCCCGGCTGCTGCTGCTCGACGAGCCCGCGACCGGCCTGGACGTCGCCGGACGCGAACAGCTCATCGAGCGGCTCGACACCCTCCAGCGCACCTGTCCGGATCTCGCGTCCGTCCTCGTCACCCACCACCTGGAGGAACTCCCTCCCGGAACCACCCATGTGATGCTGCTGCGCGACGGGCGCTGTCTTGCGTCCGGCCCCGCCGACGCGGTGCTGACCAGCGATCAGGTCAGCAAATGCTTCGGCCATCCCATCCGCCTGACCCGTGTCGACGGACGCTGGAACGTACGGTCCGGTCGCCCGGCGGGAGCAGGCATCGGCTGAGGACGTCGGGGGGGGGGGGGGGGGGGGGGGGGGGGGGGGG